>JAAENP010000005.1 GCA_024224155.1 bacterium | reverse complement strand
CCGAAGGCATAGGCACAGTTCGAGACCACGAACAGGACGATACCCAGAGCCAGCGCGCCGGGCGTGACGAAATAGAGCGCCGCGGTGCCGAGGCAGCACAGAATCCACATCACGACCAGAAACGGCTTCTTGCGTCCCGAGCCGTCGGCGATCGCACCGATGATCGGTGCCAGAACCAGGACGATCAAGTTGCTGGTGCCGACCGCCACGCTCCACCACCAGTCGGCGTTGGCGCCGGGCGCCACCAGCTTGGTGAAGTAGATCGAAAACGCGACCGTGACGATGATCGTGGTGTAGGCCGAGTTGGCGAAATCGAACATCGCCCACGAGACGATCTCGCGTCGCGTAACCGGAGGGTAGTTAGGCATCACGAGCCGCAGTGTAGCGTCCAAGGCTCTCGTCTCGTTGCGCGATCATCGGTTTTGCTGGAGCACAACGAGAGGATCCGCCGCATCGGGGACACGATTCCTTCGTGTCCCCTCCCGACTGCTTTTGCCCGAAAAGCCAACCAAGCGGAGGTCCCTCGTTCTAGACTCCTCGTTCGAGAGTCCGAACTTCGAAGACAGGAGAAAACAGAATGTCTCATCGCACTTCCACTTACACCGCTGCTTTCGCGTTCAGTCTCGTCCTCCTCTTTGGCGCAATCGCGAATCCGGTGGCGGTTGCCCAAGAACGGCCGATCAAGATCGCCGTCGTGGACCTCGAGCGACTGGTGGCACAGTCCACTCCGGGCCAGGCGCTCCAGGCTCGTCTCGATCAGTTTCAAAAGACCGTCCAAGCGGAAGGCGAACAGAAAGCCCAGAAGGCCCGCGACATCCGCCAGAAGGCCAGCGACGGCGGCAGCACGCTGTCCCAAGCGGAGCAGGCTGACCTCCAGAAACAGTACGAGGACGCGACCCTGGAGATTCGTCGCTTTCGAGAAGAGAAACAACGCGAAGGCGAGAGGATCCGAAATGAGGGCCTGCGCGAGATCGAAAAGCAGATGGCGCCAGTCTTCCGCCAGGTCCGCGACGAAGGCGACTACGATCTGATCCTCAACAACATTCCGGGCGTCGTCGTGATGGCCAACGAGCGAGTCGATATCACCCAGATGGTGATGGAGCGCTTCAACGCGGCGCAGCAGTAGGCCTGGTTGACCCACCTGGCCGCGATCGCGGGCGTCCTAATCATCTCGTTCTCGGCGATCTTCGTTCGCCTGGCCGGCGTCTCGCCGGATACCGCGGCGTTCTTCCGAACGCTCTACGCGGTGCCCGTGCTCTTGGCTTTGTGGTTCGCATTCGGCCGCTCGTCGGGTTCAGCCGGACGCGCGTGGATGCTCCAGGCAATGGCTCTGGCCAGCGGCATTTTTCTGGGGATCGACCTGGCCGTCTGGCACCGCGCGATCGAGTGGATAGGAGCCGGCTTGGCGACGGTCCTGGGTAACACCCAGGTGATCTTCGTGGGGCTCGCGGCCTGGCTGCTCCACGGCGAGCGGCCGCGGCGGTCGATGTTCGTCGGTATTCCCCTGGCGTTTCTCGGCATGACCTTGGTTTCGGGCCTGGGGCGCGCCGACGCCTACGGTGACAAGCCGCTCCTCGGCACCTTCTTCGGACTTCTGACCGGGATCACCTATGCGTTCTTTCTGTTGCTCTTCCGGCGCTCGTCGCGCGACGAATCGACGCCGTTCGGCGCCTTTTCCGTGGCGACGGTCGGCGCGCTTCTCGCGGCCGGAGGAATCGGCCGCCTGGGCGGTCACCTCGAGCTCGCTTGGAGCTGGCCCGCTCACGGCTGGTTGATTGCAATGGCCCTCGGCTCACAGGTCGCAGGCTGGCTTCTGATCGCCTACGCCTTGCCCCGGCTGCCGGCCGTCGAGACCTCTATCCTCCTGCTGCTCCAACCCATGGCCACCGTGCTCTGGGCCTTCCTGCTCTTCGACGAAGACCTCTCCACGGTTCAATGGCTGGGCGTCGCCCTGGTCCTGAGCGGGGTCGCCCTGCCGAGCGCCGGCTCGGCGGTGCGCTCCTCGCTCAAGGCCATCGGCAGACCCGGCTCGCGGTGCTCGGTTCGGGAATCAGACTGCGCTGGGAACGAACTGAAGGGATGGTAGACCGTACGGGATTCGAACCCGCACGGTGCTTTCCGTCGACACGGAGGTCGACCCTCGCAGTGGACCGGGCTAGAACAGCTTCCTCGGCTCGACGGTCAGGTTCGCGAGCAGGAGCCCGGTCACCAGGGCCAAAGCGATCATGGCCATGGTGAAGCCGGCCTCGACGCCCGAGACGACGTCCTTGGCGATCAGGGCCGAAAGGCTTCGGAATCCGAGACTTCCGGGAACCAGGAGCAGGAGCCCCGGCAGGATCGGGGTCGCCGAGGGGATGTCGCGCCAGCGCGACATGATCGTGCTTACCGTGCCAAGGAGGAAAGCACCGAGGCAGGTACCGAGCTCCAGCCCCAGGTACTCGGTACCGTAGCGGGCTCCGAGAAAGGCGGTCGCGGCGGCGACCAGGATGACCGGCGCGTCTTCAAGACGCGCCTGAAAGAGCACCGAGAGCGCCATGGCGTTGACGACCAAGGCGACCGCCAGAAACGTGAAGGACAGGCTCTCGGGCGCGGTTGCCGCGACCTCACCGAAGAGGCGTGACGCCAGGGCGTTTCCCAGCGCCATGCCGAAGCCGATCTGGAGAAACGTGATCAGCGCGCTCATCAGCCGAGCCGAGCCGCTGACGATATGACGATGCGCCATCTCATTGACCGCGATCGTGAGCGTCAAACCGGGCAAGAGCACGATCAAGCCCGCCAAGGTCGGGATCGACGGAAACAGCGGTCGAACCCAATGAGCGGCAGCCTGAGAGCCGGCGGCACAGGCGATGCCGGCCACGGCCGGCAGCACCAACGCGAACCGGGGCCAGCGACCGGCGAGGAGCACCAGCAGTCCGACCATGAGGCCGAGGCCCAGCGCAACCATGGCTTCTCGCGCGCCACCGCCGAAGAACATCGAAACCACCGCAGAAACCACCGCGAAACCCGTGACCAATGCCACGGGGCCGTAGAGCGGCGGCTTGGCCTCGATCTCGGCGAGCCGATCGGTGGCTTCGCCGGGAGTCGCTCGGCCGGCGAAAACGTCGCGCAGAACGTCGTGCAGGTCGGCGAGCTTGGCGAGATCGGCTTCGCCCTGATCGAGGCGCACCAACGAAGTCCTGGCGGCCTCTCCCTTTCCGATCGAGGTCACGATCGAGGTCGGGGTGACCAGAAACTGCGCCTGAACGTCGAGCTTGGCGGCGACCTTCGAGAGCGCGGCCTCGATCCGGTGGACCGGCATGCCGTAACGATGGAGAGCCCGAGCGAGTCGTTTCAAGAAGCGCGCCGCCCGGCGGTCTTCGGAGACAGAGCCGGCGTCGCTCGCGAAAGCGTTCGACGAGTCGGGAACCAGGGTCATCCGGACGTCAGGGCAGAAAAGCCTTGGTGTTCGCCATCTTCTGCGGCAGATACTCGTCGATGACGTAATTCAAGCCGTGCTTGGCCAGTGCCTGCTGCTCGACGCGCACGCCCATCTTGATCTGGCGCTCGAGGGCCTCCTGCCAGGGCTTGTGATGCCGAACGAAGGGGTCGTTCTTGAGCGCGTCCTTGGCCCGCTTGATGTCGACATCCTTCAAGGGGTGGGTGGGCAGCTTGTAGTCGACGATGTCCTGGGGCGTCACGCCCAGAAAGCGCGCCTGAGGAACGCAGAAGAACTCGTTCATGTGGGCGGCGTTGCCCGAGCCCACTTTGAGCGTGCGATAGATGTTCGAGTAGCCATAGGGGTCGCCGTCGACGAACACATAGACCGGGAGCTTGCGCTCGTCGGCGAGCCTGCGGATGAACCGCCGGCAGGCGCGGGTCGGCACGCCGCCCATGGATACCAGGATGCAGTTGGCACTGCGCCAGTAGGCGTGCTTTACCAGCCGCTGGAACATGCCCGCGGTCTCGATCGCCAGGATGAAGTCGGCCGAGGTCTCGAAGGCGAGCTCTTCGACCGAGATCGGGATCGAGTAGGCCCCGCTGCCGAACTTGGTGCAATCGATGCGCAAGATTTCGCCAGTCTCGCGATCGTGGTCGATCACCACGAGCTCGCCGGCGACGTCGCCGCCCTTCTCCTCGGGGATGAAGCCGAGCTGCTCGCGGTTGACGCCAAACAGCGCCTCGACGTCTTCCATCACGGTGTCGCTCTCCGGCTGCTCCTTGAACCGGCATTCGTCCCAGTTCTTCGAGACGTAGTAGGCCTCCCGCTTGGTGGCGATATCGTCGGTCTCGACCAGCTCTTTCGAGAACGCCATCATACGCAGCGTCTGGGCGAACGTCTTGACGGTGCCGACCGTGAGCGTGCGCTCTTTCTTCTTGCCCTTGATCTCGAAGTAGCCCTTCTTGGCGCGGTAGACGACATTCGAGAGGCTACGGACCGGAAATCTGAGCGACGGCGTCTTGCGGGTAAGGATTTTCGAGTGTACCTTCTTTGCCTCACCTCGAATCTTCGGAACCACCGCAGTCGCCACAACCCGCTTCGGACTCGCGGCCTTCTTCTTGGTCCTCGCGGTCTTCGCGCGCGTTGAGGCCTTGCCACGAACGGTCTTTGTCGCTGCGCGCATCGGGGCCTTTTTCGTTTTCCGCTTCGCCGACTTCTTTGCCGTGCTCTTCGCCATGGGGGGTCCTCCGACCGAGATTCGCCGAGATCATACGGCAGCCTCGTAGAATGTGGGCCGTGAGCGCGACTGTTCGGAAGCTGGGCATCCTCTGGGCGCTCTATTTCGTCCAGGGGTTGCCGTTCGGCTTTCAGGCGACCGCTCTGCCGGTGTACTTGCGCGAGGCCGGTCTTTCGCTGACCGCGATCGGCTTTGCCACCGCGTTGTCTTTACCCTGGATGCTCAAGGCATTCTGGGCCCCGCTGGTCGACCGCTTCGGCTCGAAGAGCTTCGGCCGCAGGCGCTCGTGGATCTTGCCGCTCGAAGTCGTGCTCGCGTCGCTGTGCATCTTTGCGGCGTTCCTGGATCCGGGCTCGGATTTGAAAACCCTGCTGGCGCTCGTCTTCCTGATGAACCTGGCCGCGGCCACCATGGACATCGCGGTCGACGGGCTGGCGATTGACCTGCTGACGTTGCCCGAGCTCGGCAAGGGCAACATCGCCCAGGTCGTCGGCTACAAGATCGGCATGCTGACCGGCGGCGGGTTGCTAGTCTGGGCGAGCGGCAAGATCGGCTGGCAGGGGCTCTTCCTCTCGATGGCGGGGCTGGTCTTCCTGGTCGCGATCGTCACCTCCGCCTACCGCGAGCGCGATCTTTCCGACCCACACGTGCCGACCTCGCCCCTCGAGCACCCGACGATGAGCGCCGTTCTCAGGCTGCTCAAGGAGTCGTTCGCGACGCGCGGCACCGCGTGGCTCATCATTTTCATCGGCACCTACAAGCTGGGCGAGAACATGGCCGACACCATGTTCAAACCGTTTCTGGTCGATGCCGGATTCGCGCGCGAGCAGATTGGATTGTGGGTGGGCACGTGGGGGATGCTGTTCTCGATCCTGGGCTCGGTTGCGGGCGGTTTGCTTGCGAGTCGCATCCGCATGCTGCACGCGGTCGGCCTCGCGGCGGCGTTTCGGGTCCTGCCGGTGATCGGGGAGTGGTGGCTGACC
The DNA here is from genome assembly GCA_024224155.1 of bacterium. NCBI lineage: Bacteria > bacterium. Next base: position 101,097 of record JAAENP010000005.1, on the reverse strand, counting down.
GTTGTCGAGCCGACCTCCGAGCGCGTGCTGGCGGTGACCTGCGCCGAGCATTTCTTCGGCGGCGCGCTCACTACGGCGCTCTTTGCCTACATGATGGCACGGGTCGACAAGCGCATCGGTGCCACCCACTACACGCTCCTGGCCTCGGTCGAGGTCTGGGGCAAGGTGCCGGCGGCCTGGGTCTCGGGGGCGATCACCCAGGCCACCTCCTACACCTTCATCTTCGGCCTGGCGGCCGTCCTGTCCCTGCTGTTCTTGAGCTTGCTGGCGCCGGTCGGCAAGCACGAGCCCGAGCGTTTGAAGACGCGAAGCAGCCAGCCATAACGCCGCTCAGCTCGCCGTTCGACGGCTTGCCGTCGCGTCGTCCCGGAACAGAGCCTTCCCGAGGGCGTCGAAGCCAAGAGCAGGATGCGGCAAACCATCAACAGCAGGGAAAAGAATCGACGCCCCGACGTGTCGCGAAGGACACACCTGCGGAAGAAGCGCCGTGAGCGTCTCGCAGCGAGCCTCTTTGCGCTCGCGAAGGGACGACTCCGGCGCGACACTATCGGTGCAAAGAGAGATCGCTCGCTTGCGCTTGCCGGCTTCGAGCAGACGCGAAACGCGAATCCAAACCTCCCAACGCAGAGCGGGGAGTCGCAAGTGCCAGGCGGCTGAAGGAGCGTCGCGAGCGTCCCGCAGCGAGCCTCTCTGCGCTCGCGAAGGGACGGCTCCGGCGCGACACTGTCGGTGCAGGCCAAGGGATCCCTCGCTGAGCCTCGGGATGAAGCAAGTGTGCTGAATAGCACGCTTGCGTCACATCTTCCGGCTCTTGCGCAGGGTATCGGTGAGCGTCGTCACCACCTTCTTTTCCTGGCGCTCGGAGAGATCCAGGATCTCGCGCAGGGCGATGCCGACGTGGGGGATGTACTTCTCGATGTACTGTCGCTTCCGCTCGGCATCGCGGGCTCTGGCGGCGCGCTTGAGATGAACGCCGAGCCTTCGCCCGACATGCTGGAGAGCGAGCTTCACTTCCTTGATGATCTCGTCGTAGGACGCCACCGCTTCCTTCGATTCGGAGGTAAACGGCACCCACACCGAAGCGATGTGGACCATCAGCAGAAGTGGCCCCGTCGGCGGCGCTCCGCGGGCCTGAAGCAGGCCGTAGCTCTTCCAGTTCGTACCCAGCACGCTCTTGGTCAAGGCGCAGGCACCGGCCTGATAGAGAAGCGGCACCCGGTTGGCGTAGCGGAAGACGGCGGCCAGGTCCTCGGCGCCGAGCTCGCCGCCATGAGCCAGGCCCACCTCGACCTGAAACGGATTCCCACGGTAGACCGCCGGTGACCGGGTGATGGCATCGTAGTACTCGGCCTCGACCTGCTCTTTCAAGCTGGAGAGGATGCGCTCCTCGCCGATCGGAGACAGGCAATCGGTCGGCGGTGCCGGAATCCTGGCCTCGGCGATGGCCGCCAGCAGCAGCTCCACGCGCTCGGGCGAAACCCGCCTCGGGGAGCTCCGCGAGCGCAAGCCCGCCGCCTCGGCCAGGCGTCTGGCAGTGGTTGGACCGACCCGGCTGAACTCGGTCTGGAAGAACTGCTTCAAGGTCGTCGCCTGGGTGTCTTTGAGCATCCGCAAGAGCAGACCGAGCTCGACTCCGTACGGGTGAGGCTTGATCTCGCGCGCCTCGACCGGGAGCTCCATTGAGGCCCGCTTGAAGACGATCGGCTCACTCGTTTCCTCGTCCTCGCCCGGAGGCCAGAATCGGATCTCGACGTGTGGGTTAGCGAGCGTGGTCTGGCGCAGGTAGTTCTCGACGCCGTGCTTGCCGCCACGGTAGACACCTTCGAGCTCGATCTCGACCCGGGTGCCGTGGGCGTCTTCCCAGGGCACGGTCGAGTCCTTCTGGACCACCGGCTGGTTCTTCTTGGTATCGATCACGAGCTCATAGCGATGGGCGGGACGGCGCTTGGACGTTCGGCTCTCGATCACGATCGGCTTGCCCGTCGTGAGCTGACCGTACATGCCGGCGGCGCTGATGCCGATGCCCTGCTGGCCGCGGCTCTGGCGCAACCGGTGGAACTTGGATCCGTAGAGGAGCTTCCCGAAGATGCGCGGGATCTGGTTCTTGAGTATTCCCGGGCCGTTGTCGGTTACCGCGACCCGGTAGCGGTTCTCACCGGTGGCCTCGATCGAGATTTTCAGCGTCGGCCGGATGCCGGCTTCCTCGCAGGCGTCGAGCGAGTTGTCGACGGCTTCCTTGATGGTGGTCAGGAGGGCCTTGGTCGGGCTGTCGAACCCCAGCAAGTGCCGGTTCTTGGTAAAGAACTCGGAGACCGAGATCTCGCGCTGGGCCGCCGCCATCGATCTGGCGGTAGCGCGCCGTCGAGGCTTGGTCGCCGCGACCTTCGGAAGCCGGGTTCGACTCTGGGCCTTGGTCTTCGTCGCGGTCTTCGCCCTCGATTTGGTTTTGGTCTTGGCCATCCTTTTCGGCGGGGCCTTCCTTGCTTTTCGCTTAGCCATCTTGCTCCGCTCGCCGCGGGGAAATTCCGCGACGGCGCCGATGATATCGTCGCTGCTCGTTGACTGCAGACTCTTCTCCAGGAGACCCACAATGTCCCGATTTCCCTTCCACCACTGGGCGTTGATCACTCGAATCTTGGTCCTTGCCGCTTTCGTTGGAGTCAATCCGCTTTCGGCGGCAACCTTGGTTCACGCCGGCAGCCTCATCGACGGCGTCTCGGACAAAGCACTCGGCAACATGACCGTGGTCGTGGACGGCGATCGCATCACTGAAGTTCGTCGGGGCTTCTCGGCTCCCGCCGACGGAGATTCGGTGATCGACCTCTCCAACGCCACCGTCCTGCCCGGTCTGATGGACATGCACGTTCACTTGACCGGCCAGATGAATCCCAGGAACTACCTCGAGCGCGTGCAGAAGAACACCGCGCACTTCGCGATCCAGTCGGTCGAGTACGCCCGGCGCACCTTGCTGGCCGGATTTACGACCGTGCGTAATCCCGGGGACGACGGCACGATCACGATTGCGCTGCGCGGCCAGATCGACAGAGGCCTGGTGCCGGGGCCGAGGATCTTCACCGCCGGCAAGAGCCTCGCGACAACCGGCGGCCACGCCGACCCCACCAACGGTCTACGAGAGGACCTGACCCGTGACGCCGGTCCCGAGGACGGCGTCGTCAACGGTCCCGAAGACGCGGCCAAGGCCGTGCGTCACCGCTACAAAGAGGGTGCGGACTTCATCAAGATCACCGCCACCGGCGGTGTGCTCTCGGTGGCGAAGAGCGGCCAGAATCCGCAATTCACCGAAGAGGAGCTCCGCGCCATCGTCGCGACCGCCAACGACTACGGCTTCCACGTCGCGGCCCATGCCCACGGCGCCGAAGGCATGAAGCGCGCGGTGCGCGCCGGCATCACCTCGATCGAGCACGGCACCCTCATGGACGAAGAGACCATGGAGCTGATGAAAGAGCACGGCACCTACTACGTGCCAACCATCCTGGCCGGCGAGTTCGTCGCCGAGAAAGCGAAGATCGACGGATACTTTCCGGAAGTGGTTCGCCCCAAAGCCGCCGAGATCGGGCCCAAGATCCAAGAGACCTTCGGCAAGGCCTACAGGGCCGGCGTCAAGATCGCCTTCGGTACCGACTGCGGCGTGTCGCCTCACGGTGGCAATGCTGAAGAGTTCTCGCTCATGGTCGAGGCCGGCATGCCGCCGATGGCAGCGATTCAGTCGGCGACCGTGACCACTGCCGAGCTTCTGAAGATCGACGACAAGCTGGGCTCCATCGAAGCCGGCAAGATCGCCGACCTCGTGGCCGTCCCGGGCGACCCGCTCAAAGACATCTCGGTGCTCGAAAACGTCAGTTTCGTCATGAAGGAAGGCGCCGTCTACAAGGATGACTCGCTGGCTGCGATTCCAAGTTTGAGTCAACCTCGGGATTGACATCTCCCTGGTACAAAGACGGGCTGCGATTCGGCTGCACCGGCTGCGGTAGCTGCTGTCTGATCGATGGCTACGTCTGGGTCGACCGCAACGAGATTCGGCAACTGGCAGAACACCTCGGACTCGAGCTGAACGACTTCGGCCGCAAGTACCTGCGCCAGGGCGGGCGCCGCCACAGCCTGACCGAGATCCCCTTTCCCGGAGACTCGGACAAGAGGGCCTGCATCTTCTGGGACGGCAAATGCACCGTCTACGACGCCCGCCCTCGCCAGTGCCGGACGTTTCCTTTCTGGAGGGAGAATCTGGCGACTCCCGAGGACTGGAAAGAGACCGCGGAGCTCTCGCCGGGGGTCGACAAGGGGCGGCTCTATGAGCTCGAAGAGATCAACCGGCTCGCAGTCGGCAAGGGCGAGACCTCGTAGAGAGGATTCATGACTCGCGCGCCTGGGTCGCCGTTCGAGAGCGGCCCGGAGCGAGCCTCTCTTCGCTCGCGGAGGGACGGCTCCGGCGCGACACTCTCAGCGTTCGGTCATCCGATCACTTGTCGAACAGCTTGAGCACCGCAATGGTCGCGGTGACACCGTCATCCGGACCTTCGACCGCGATTCCGAGATCGACGTTGATCAGAGTGCTCCAGGGTCCGACCATGGTCCCGGCCACTCCGACACCGGCCAAGAGTTCTTGATCGAACCCTGAAATCTCTTCGGTCGCCAGGGCCACATCTGCCAGGGCCTCGAGCCGGAATGTACCGCCGACGTTCCAGCCGTAGTTCAGGTGCGCCGCCAGCGTTTCGTCCGCCCGGATCTTGCCGGTCTCGTAGCCGCGTACCCGAACGCTCGAAAAGGTGCCGAAGTCGAACTTCGAAAAACGATCGAGATTCGAGCCGTCCAGATACTCGACCTCGACGCCGAACTTCAGGAACTTGGGCAGGTGCCAGGTTTTGCCGAGCGCGACATTCCAGGTGCTGTAGGTGTCGTCGTCGGCTTCGAACTCGGTGTTCCCGGGGAGTCCCCAGAAGTCCCAGTCGCCGCGCAGGTGTCGACTGCCCCGTACCCGGAAGCGATAGCCCTTGCGGTTGTACTTCGCGGTCAACCGGAATTCATGGTTGAGATGATTCGATGGTAGAACGAAGTCCTCGGCCGTGTTGTCTCCGCGCCGAAAGCTCTGGTAGCCGAGTTGGTACTGAGCTTCGATCTTGGCGAAGTTGCCGAGCGGACGACCGAGTTTGAGGTCGAAATTCGGATTGGATGTCTTCACCTCTTCCAGGGTCGCCTCCTGTCCGTCGCGAAAGAGCGTGTCGTCACCGCGTAAAGCAAAGGCGAAAGCGTCGATACCGAAATCCCACTTCGTGCCGAGAAAATTCGGATCGCTGATTGCCACCGTGGCCAGCGGCCCGGCGAAGAAGATGTTGGCCTGGGTGCCGGTCTCGCGCCAGTCGAACCAGAACCAGTTCATACCGGCCAGAGGAATCGGGAAGTCCTGATTCTCGTCATAGAAGACACCGCCGACAAGAAAGCGGCGCTTCTTGTCGAACTCCTCCTTGACCACACGCTCACCGGTCTCCTCGTCAACAACCAGGTATTTCAATCCTTCTTCGGTATCGCGAACGATGGTGGCCTCCGAATCGAGCGCCGCCTGGCGCTCGGCGTCGAAGCTCGCCGGGTTTATGCGAACATTGTCGAGGAGAATCTCGCGCTCGACCACGGTCGTGCCTCCGAGGAGCGACCAGATCTGTTGCCCGACCAGGCGAGTCGGGATGTAGTAGCTCGCCGCCGACCAGGGTGCTGACGCCCCGTCGGTGGTCAGCGGGGCGAACGACAGGGTTTCCTCGTTCGAGATCACTTCACCCTCGAGGCCGAGCTGGACCGTACGAGTCTTGACGCGAGCGTAGATCTCGCGATCGATCCAGACCGTGCCCTGGTAGAGCGTGCGCTCCGGAGTCACCTCGACCGCCGGGGCAAAATCGACAACCCAGCAGTCTCTTCCCGCTATTTCCTCGGTGCCACGCAACTGGTATCGGTATTCCTTGGAAAAGGTGATCTCGACCGGCAGCGCCGCGGCTTTTTCGGGCTGTACCAGCGGAATCTCGGGAATCGTCTTCCTCTTCCAGCGCACGCCGTTGACCATGAACTCCTGCCAGACCCAGTCATAGCCGCCGCCCTGCTGGAAGAAGTACGGGCCTTTGAACGTCGCCTCGAGCGTTTGACTCGTCGTGCCGAATTGAAACCGCAGATGAGAGGTGTTGCTGGCAATGTATGAATCGATCTTTCGGGCCTGGGCGTCCTCGAACGCCTGGTGGCGCCTCAGGATCTCCTCGACCGGCATCTGCCGGGTGTCGCTCACCAGAACCTCTTCTTCCAAGCCAAGGATGCCTTCGAGCTCGGCCGCGGTCATGCGAGCGAGCGACAGAACCACGACCCCGTCGGGGTCCGCGATCTCGACCGAGAAGCTCTCCGCGTCGCGCGCGATGCCGTACTGGCGCAGCGTCTCTCCGGTCTCGAAGTTGATGATCGCGGGATCGCGCAGGTGGGGATCGGAGAATCGAAGAGCCAGCTCATCGGCGCCGTCGGGCGCGTTGGCAATGACTCGCAGGCTCAGGTCTTCGCCTCGGACAAACGCCCAGGCACCCTCGGCTCCTTCGGGAGAGCTGGTGGGATCGGGCGAAACGTCTCCCGAAAACTCGCGAGAGAGAAGCTTCAACCGGCGTGCCGTCGGACCGGATATCGAGTCCACCGAGAACATCGCCACGTCCACTCCCAGGTAGGCCAGACGGGCGGCCTCGCCGAGCACCCTCGACTCGGGCTCGGGCATGGGCAACGAATCAACCACTACTACCGCTCCGGGGTCCTGCACACGAATCTCGGTCAAGGCCTGGATCAGCACATCGTCGGAAGCCGGAGTCAGGGCGACGGCATCGGCATAGGCCGCGACCTCCTCCGCGAAGAACGTTCGCACGGCTTCGGCATTGGGAAGCGGCGACGACACCACAAGCGCGCCCGGCTGCGCGCCACTGACCGCCACCGCTGCCCTCTTGAAAAGAAAGGCGTAGTCCTGCCACGAGGCCGAACCTCGCGCCGACCAGGCGATCTGGAAGTGCGTACCGTCCGGGCTCGAGCGCGCCAGCAAAGCCAGGGTCTCGAGCTCCAACGCCAGCTCACCGATATTGTCGAGCAGCGGCGGCGGCGTAGTGAACTCGACTCTCAGCCAAGGTGTGATCTGTTCGGCCGCGAGGGCAGCAAAGCCGGTCTCCAGTGCCGTCCTGACCGCGCCGCCGGGTGTGCCGGGGTTGTCAGAGGCAGAGTCGACGTCGGCCAAGGAGACGCTGCGCTTGACCAGAAGCAACGCCTCCTCTTCGAGAGCCGGCCCTTGGGCCAGCGCAACCGCTGCCGCGCTCCAGTCCGACACCGCGACACCCGCACAGGGTGTGCAGCGCTTGGCCGCTCGAGCCGCAGGGGCGGAAAAGGACAGAATCAGAGCCAGCGCAACCGCTGTGAAACAGCTTTTCATCATCAAGAGCCTCTTCGATAGTTGAGGGCATAGCCCGGAACTTCGATTCCGCTTGCAAGATCCGGTGCATCTATCGGAATCCCAGCCTCGAGCCCCAAGGGGATGACGCCGGCCCACATGCCGAGATCGAGATCTTCTTCGTTGTCACCCGGAGGACCGGTTCGGATCTTGGCCGAGGCCTCATCGAGCGGGAAGGCCAGGACCTCGGTTGCGGCTAGCTCCTGCCGGTCGGCCGGTCGCGAATCTGCGCCGCGGCCCGGGGCCAGATGCTCGACCAGGATATCCAGTGCCCGTCGCTTCTCGGCTTCCTCCCGAATCGGGGTGGCGCAACCCAGAGCCACCACCGAGCGGTAGTTCATCGAGGAGTGAAACTGAGATCGCGCCAGCACCAATCCGTCAAGCAGAGTCACCGACACGCAGGCGTCGAATCCCTCGCGTAGGTGTTTGAACATGCGGCTTGCAACCGAACCGTGGAGGATCAGTCGGTTCCCATCGCGACCGTAGCCGGTCGGAATCACGTACGGCTGCCCGTCGACCGCAAAGCCCACATGGCAGATGAAGCCCTCATCGAGGATGGCGTGAATCGTGGCGGCGTCGTAGTGGCCGCGATCCGATATTCTGCGTACCCGAGTGCGTGGTGTCGACATGGCGCGAACGCTACCGCAGAAGGCGCGTCTGCAGAAACCTTTGCCCCCTCGGAGTCGTTGGAGTAACGTCCGCTCAACCAAACAGGAGGTCCGTTCAATGCATTTGAATCCTCAACGGTGCGCCACGCTTACTCTGCTGATGCTTTTCGCCGCGCCGGCAGTCTTCGCCGAGCATCATGAATCCGAAGCTCCGACCACCGGCTTTCGTGCCTCATTCCTCCTCGACATGAGCTTCGTGGAACAGAAGGTGATGGCCCTTGCCGACGCGATCCCTGCCGGCAGCTACGCCTGGGGCCCCGCCCCCGAAGTACGCACGACGGCAGCTTCCTTCATGCACATGGCCCAGGCCAACCACCAGATTCTTCAAGCGCTCGGTGTCGAAGCTCCGGAAGGCGTCGACAAGATGGAAACCGAGATCACCGAAAAGGACGACGTCAAGGCCGCGCTGGAGGCCTCGTTCGCGGCGGTCAAGCATGCCGTCACCGGGCTCGCGGACGATGATCTCGACACTATGGTGTCTTTCTTCGGGAGCGAGTGGCCGAAGCGTCAGGTCTTGATGCTGGTCGCCGGCCACTGCCACGAGCATCTCGGGCAGGCGATCGTCTACGCCCGAAGCATGGGCGTAGTGCCACCGTGGTCTCAGCCCCGAGATGACTCGGGCGACGAGGGTAGCGAAGACGAAGGCTAGTTTTTAGGTCCATCGAACTGTACCGCGAGGGTGCCAGGTCTAGGCATGGCTCCTTCTCCCCGCTTTCGTGCTGAAGATCCGCCAGGAAATCGACTTCTTCAAGGAGACTCTCGCCGCGGGCGCGACGCCGGAACGCGCCAAAGGCGAGAAACGCTATCTCAAGAGCGACCTGCGCTTTCTCGGGGCCACCAAACCCGACGCGCGGCGGGCGGTCGCGTCCTGGTTGAAGCTGCATCCGAAGCTGAGCCGCTCGGATCTCGTCCGCCTTTCCCAGGCCCTGTGGAAGCGACGGGTCCATGAGCTCCGCTCTGTGGCCGGGATCCTTCTCAAGAATCGCTGGCATCTCCTCGAAACGCGCGACCTCGACGCGATCGAATGGATGCTGCGGCACTCCCACAGCTGGGCCTACGTCGACGAGCTGGCCGTGCACGTGGTCGGGCCGATCGTCGACCGCGACCCGGAGGCGGCCGAGATTCTCGACCGCTGGGCCGAAGCCGATGACTTCTGGATCCGGCGCTCGGCCCTGCTCGCGCTCCTGCTACCGCTGCGGCGCGGCGAAGGCGACTGGTCGAGATTCGTTCGTTATGCCGACCTCATGCTCGAGGAGCGGGAGTTCTTCATCCGCAAGGCGATCGGCTGGGTTCTGCGCGAGACCTCGAAGAAAGAGCCAGACCTGGTTGCAGATTTCCTCGAGTCTCGCGTGGCGAGAACATCGGGTGTCACTTTTCGCGAAGCGGTGAAGTACCTGCCGGCACGACAGGCCACGGCTCTCAAGCGAGCCCGCGACCACCAGGGCTGATCGGCACGTCCTCGCGGCCAAGAAAAGGGGCGCCGACCCGGAGGCCGGCGCCCCTTAGCTGTCGCTCGGGCTCGGTTTGCTAGTGGTCGAGCCAGTCCCAAGACACCCGGACTCGCGGCAGGACGATCCGGGCGTGCCGACGAGAACGCCGCGGGCGGTAGCGGTCGCTGTCCGAGTCACTATCGGAGTCGCCATCCCAATCTCGATAGCGGCGGTGCGCCGGGCGAACACGACCCAACAGATCTTCTGCGTTCATCTCGAGGTCGTACATGGCATCCGAGAGCCTGTCGAACTCGCGACCGATCTTGCGGAAGGCATGTACGTCGTGCATGGTGAACGCCGCTCGAGAGTAGGCTCGCCTCAATTCGTGGAAATCCCTTGCCGTGTGACCGAAGCTCTGCTGCCACCATCATGAGCGGCAGAGCGGTGAACATGACCTGGGCTCTCATCGGCTGACCTCCTTTCTCTCCGCCCATCCGTAGGGCAAGGCCGATGCCAGAAAGTCTAAGCGCTTTGATTTGAGTACGTTGCCGAGAATCACCCAGAGCAAAGCGGCGGCAAATCGTCCCCTCGAGGAGACAACGCGCTCAGGGCAGCGCCGCGAGGAAGGACTTTGCTTCGCTCGGCAGATCGGGCATCTCGTGGTCGATCAAGATGGCGCGCGCGTCGAGCGGCCGGCCATAGTAGCGAACCATCGACTTCTTGTGGGGCGCCAGCCGCGACCCTTCGACCGAGATTCCCGCGAACAGACCACGCGACTTGGCGTACGAGTAGATCTCGGCCTTGAGCCTGGCGTCGGTGCTGGCCTCCGCCGAGCGGCCGAGCGGGCCGGCCGCCACACTGACGTCCCCCCCGAGCGTGAATTGACTCTTCAGAAGGGACTTCACGCTGCGCTCGCTCATCAAGAACAGGACAACGTCGGCCGCCTGCGCACCGACCTGGAAGCCGAAGCTTCCGCCCGAGATGCGCACAAAAACGGGCGCGCTCCAGCCCTCTTTGCCATCTCTGCACGACAGGACACCACGCCCGTGCTTGCCTCCCCAGCCAAAGGCCCCTTTGACGACTCCCGGCATCACGGCCACACAACGAGCCCTCTTCAGAAGCTCATCGGGAACCTCGTGGTCGGGCGTTGCGAGGAGCTCACGAAAAACCTCCTCCGCGGTCTGGACCTTTTGTGCCAAACGGGCATCGGCGCCAGCCGGAGCGCTGGCGGCAAGAGCCACAAGAAACGCGGCAATGACAGCTGCACACGACTTGAAACGTCTGATCATGGGAACCTCCTGGCGTCTCATTACAAGTGGATCGATCTGTGCTCGTCTTCTCTGCAATTACGGGGCCGCATGCTAGCCTTTCGAGACAGGTCAGCATGGAATCGCAGATCCTCCAGATGGCCCATTTCCGCCTTCTGGCGGAATCCCTCGCCATTGGCCTTTGTCCGCAGCCAACCTCTACGGTCAGGGCTCCATCTCGAGCGAGCTCGCTTGGCTCTCGATCCTCGTCGCGCTCACCGCGAACGCTCTCGTAAAACAAGTGCTTGCCTTCGTTCAAGGCGCGAGCGCTTTCGCATGGCGTCTCGGATTCGGTTTCCTACTCATCCTGGGCGCGACCTGGACCGTTTTTCTCCTAATCAGCTAGCGAGTTCAGGTGACGATCCCGTTTCCGAATTCGGAGCCGAGAACATCTCCATGTCTTCGAGACGGACCGCGGTGAGCGCGCCCCCGTAGACGCAACCGGTGTCGAGACCAAGGAAGCCCTCGGCCACGTGCAGGCCCAGAGCGGCCCAGTGCCCGGCCACCAGCGTCGCCTTGCGGCTCGCCCGGCCGGCGAGCGAGAACCAGGGAAGGCAACCAGGGGGCGCCTGGTCGGGCGGACCGGTAAAATCGCAAGGCTCACCCTTCGGATCGATGAGCCGAAGCGAGGTAAAAGCATAGAGGTCGCGTGGCACCTTCGCACTATCGGCGATCGAGTCCAGGAGTTTCTTGCGGCGAGCGTCGTCGCGCAAGACGATCTCGACCGCGCGAGCCCGGGAGGCTGCCTCTTCGAGCGACCATGCGGGAAAAAGCCCCGCGTGTACCAAGGCGACCGAGCCTTGTCGGTGAAAGAGCGGCCGGTGCGCCAGCCACTGAATCAGCGCATCGCGGTCCGGGGCCTCGAGCACGCGCTCGAAGGCCGCGCGGTGATGCGGCCGACCGCGACCGGCCGCGGTCGAGAGGAGATGCAGATCGTGATTGCCGAGAACCGCGACGAAGCGATCACCGAGCGCGAGGCTTGCGGCCCGAGCCCAACGCAAGACCTCGAGAGAGCTGGGACCGCGGTTGACCAGGTCGCCGGTTAACCAGAGGCGGTCCCTTCCCGATTCGAAGGGAATCGCAAGCAGCAACCGCTCGAGCGTCCTGAAGCAACCGTGGACATCACCCACGATGTAGGTTGCCATCGACACGGAGCCAGCAGTTAGCGGGGGGCCATTCGGAGGGCTCCGTCGAGTCGAATGATCTCGCCGTTGATCATCCGGTTTTCGAACACGTGCAACACCAAATCCGCATACTCGTCCGGACGCCCGAGGCGCGAGGGGAAAGGCACCTGCTCGCCCAGCGAGATACGGGCCTTCTCGGGCAGCCCGGCCATGAGCGGCGTGTCAAACAGCCCCGGCGCGATGGTGACCACTCGGATACCCTGGCGCGCGAGCTCGCGCGCGCTCGGCAGCGTCAGCCCGACGACTCCGCCTTTCGAAGCTGCGTAGGCGACTTGACCGATCTGGCCCTCGAAAGCCGCAACCGACGCGGTATTGACGATGGCCCCGCGCTCGCCTCCGTCGTCGGTCTCGTTGTCTGCGATCGCCTCCGCCGCCAGACGCAGGACGTTGAACGTGCCGATGAGGTTGACGTGGATCACCTTCGTGAAGAGCTCCAGAGAATGTGGGCCCTCCTTGCCCAGGACCTTTCCCGGCGTCCCGATACCGGCGCAGCTGACCGCACCGTTCAATCCTCCGAAGCCATCGAGGGCGACTCCAATCGCCGCGCGGACGGAGTCCTCCTGGGTCACGTCGGTTGGCGAGAATCGGGTGGCGTCACCGAGCTCCTCGACAAGTGCGACTCCTCTCTCCTGGTTCAAGTCGGCGATTACCACCCGGGCGCCCTCCTCGACCAGTCGACGAACCGTGGCCTCTCCCAAGCCCGATGCGCCGCCGCTGACCAGAAACGCTTTGTCGCGAACCTTCATGACGTTTCCTCCCAACTTCAAGAGACGAAAAATACCATCGGCCTTCACTACGGGCGCGGTCTGCGCTCTCTTCGAGGCCACCTAGTCGTTCGGCTCGGTGGCCGCCAGGCGGCGAATCATCATTTGGGTCAATCGCGCGACCTTCTCGAGGGCGTCTGGGTCCAAGTTCTCGCCGCAGTCCCGGGGCGAGTGCACCGCGGCGACCGCCGGACTCAGAGAGCCGCTCGCCAGGGTCAGGCAATCAATGCCACGGTTGACGAAGGGAATCGCGTCGACGCCCATGGCCGGTGGCAGAAGCGTGGCGCGCACCGGCAGCCGGAGCTCCGCGGCGGCCCGCCGGGCGACCCCGGAAAGACGCGCAGAGAACTTTCTGCCGAACCCAAAGCGCTCGAGCAGAACCACCCGGCCGGGAATGCCGGCACCGTCCAGGTTGATCGCCACGACGTCCCGTTCCGAAAACTCATGCGCGTGTCCGTCCAGCCAGCGCATCGCCCCCACCATGTGATCTTCCTCGGCGCCGGGAGAGAGAAACACCAGCTCGACGTCCTCCGGGGTTTCTCGCGGAACCCATCTCGCCAGCTCCGCCACGATCGCCACCGAGCCGGCGTTGTCGACCCCGCCCGGAGACCGGTTGCCGCTGCGCAAGGTCGAGAGGACGATCAAAGAGGTACACGCAACCGCCGCCGACAAAGGCGCCCACAGCGACGGAATCGCTCCGCCGGCAAGGCGCACGACCTGGCTGCCACCCAGGGCGAGACTACCCAGGAGGGCGCCCCCGGTGAATGCCGCGCGAAAGGGCAGGGTCAGGTTCTGCGACTTTGAATCGTGATGGGCGAGAACGATCAGAGTCATTCTGGGCGGTTTGCCGCCCACTCCCGCAGCTCGACGTACGCCGGCTACGTTCGCGGTTTCGGTTGGCCCATCGTGCCGGTAGATACGCTCGAGCCAGGGCGCCCAACCCAGAAGAACCGCTCCGGCAATCCAGACCAGACCCAGAAGGACGAGCCCGAGTTCCGGTCGCTCTCGGCCCAGCATTGCCGCGATGGCGACCACCGCGGCGCTGCCGAGCAAAAGAGCACGCAGCGCGCGAAAAGCGGGCCGCACGTCATACGAGAACCATTCCTCGGCCACTTCGAGTCCTTCGGCCTCGAACCAGGAACGAACCAATTGGATGGCTCGCCTGTCCCCCTCGCTTCCGGGATAGCGGGGAAACGCGAGTCGCAGCGCGCGCTCGCGAATCGCTCGGCCCACTGGCGCCGCTCGATTCATCCTGGCTTCTCCACCACCAGGGTCTCGCCGATGCTCAGCCGGACCAGCCGGCGATCGTCTCGCGGCCGGTTCCTGCTCCACCAGGCTTCCACTCGCTCGATCGGCTCGCACAGGGTCTCGTCGGTGAGCCGAATCGAGCCCCAGTGCATCGGGACGAAGGTGCGCGCGCCGGTGTCCAGAAAGGCCTTGCACGCTTGTTCTGGGTTGAGGTGGTTGTTCTCCATGAACCAACCCGGCTCATAAGCGCCGATCGGAAGCATCGTAACGTCGAGTCCCGGGAATCTGCTCCCGATCTCGGCAAAGCCGTCGAACCAGGCGCTGTCGCCGGCGTGATAGATCGCCACACCCTGCCCCTCGAGCACGAAGCCGCCCCAGTGAGACCGGTTGACGTCGAAGACGCCACGTCTCGACCAGTGTCGGGATGGCACCATGGTGACGTCGATGCCAGCGATCTCCGCGGTCTGCCACCAGGCCAACTCCCGCACGGGCCTCGGGCTCCAGCGCGCAAACCACGGCCCGAGGCCCAGCGGAACCAGCGCCGGCACCTCGCCAGGCAACGCCTCGAGGGCCGTCCGGTCGAGATGGTCGTAGTGATTGTGACTGACGAGAACGGCGTCGATGGGCGGCCAGTCGCGCGGGTCGAGGGTCGATGGCGCGAAGTTCGGATAGACCCGCGCCACTCGTTTCGAGAGTAGCGGGTCGATCAGGAAATGCCGACCTCCGAGCGATGCCAAGAAGCCCGCATGACCGAGCCACGTGAGCCGCGGGCGCTCGTCGCGAGCGTGAATCAGGGAGAGATCGGGCTCGACCCGCGTCGCCGCCGGCCCGGGTGAAGTGCGTTTGCGTTTGCCGACCAGAGGCTCCCAGATCCCCCAGCGGAAGATCGCGCTCGGGCCATGGGGCCGGTGTTCGGGTTTCGAGTTCTGATAGCGCAAGGACCTGATCTCCCGCCCGACTGGTTCCCAGACTTTACGCCTAGAATGGCCTCCGGAGATCCGATCTATGCTACGAATTACCCTTACCCTGGTCGTCCTGCTGGCTCTTGGCCTGGTCGGCCGCTTTGTTTACATGAGCATGACAACCCAGCCGCCCGACGATCTCGGCGCTCCGGCCGGCCGGCTCGCGCCGTGTCCCGAGAGTCCGAACTGCGTCTCGAGCCTGGCCGAGCGCGAGAGCCAGAAAGTCGCTCCTCTGCTGGTGCCCGGGCCGGTCGACGAGGCCATGAAGCGAGCGGCCCAAGTCATCGAGGCCATGCCCAGGGCGCGTATCGTGACGTCCGACGATGGCTACCTGCATGCCGAGTTCACCAGTCTGCTCTTTCGATTCGTCGACGACCTGGAGCTCGTTCACGACGACGGTGTTCCTGGCTTTCAGATCCGCTCGGCCTCGCGTACCGGCTATTCAGACATGGGCGCCAATCGCAAGCGCGTCGAAGCTCTGCGCGCGAGGTTCGTCGAGCTCGAATAGGACGAAGAAACCCCCGCCGGCTTCGGACGGGGGCTTCGGCAAAGTGCTGTCGACCGATCAGGGTGTCGAGCGCGGCCCTCTGCGCTGCTCGAAGCGCTGGCGCCGCTCTTCACGAAACGCCCTGCGCTTTTGCTTCACCTGTTCGAGCTGATCGAGTTGCTCCGGAGTCAGAAGGTCGCGAACCTGGCCGGCCTGGCGGGCGCGCAAGACGGCCATCTCGACCCGCAGCGAAGCCAGTGCCGCGGCCTTGGCGCGGATCGCTTCCTCGTCGTAGGGATCGTTCTCGATCTGCTCGCGAAGCTCCGCTCCGAGATCACGCATTTGCTCGTGATAGGCACCGATCTGGCCTCTTTCGGCCTCGAAGATCGTCTTGATCTCGTCTCTTTGGGTCTCGCTCAGGTCCAGGCTCCTCAGAGCCATGTGCAGTCCCTGCGGCCCCTGGAGGCCCGGTCCCCTCATTCCTCTGCCGTGGCCGCGGCGGCCGAAGCCGGGGCCCCTGCCCCAATCGTCCCACTCGTCCCAGCTTCCTTTGTCTCCGAACCCGGGCTCGAAAGCTGTCTCTTCTTCCTGGCCGACGGCCTGGCCGAGGGCCTGGCCGGGAGCGAGCGCCAGAAACAGCAGAGCAACCAAAGCGATCGGCAGCATTGTTCTTCGTCCTGTCATCTTTTTTCTCCTTTTCGTCTGTATCTCGATCGGTCACGCGCGCACTCATCTGGATAGATGCCCCGATCGGCTCGGCGGTTACATCGGCCGTTGGTGGCGCGGATGCGGTCCGGCACCTGTCGGATACCGGTCGGCTACCGACCGGATGCCGACTTGCGAGTCACTACGGGCGGCGGCCGAAGCGCCGCTCGGGCGGCCCGCCCTCACCGGGTCGGAGTCCGCGTTGGCGTCGCTCCCGGCGCGCCATGAGCTCTTCCATCTTCTCGCGTTGTTCGGGGGTCAGGATCTCGGAGATGGCCTCCGCGGTTCGCCGGTTCATGATCCGAACTCGCGGCCCCATCTCTCGACGCAGCTCATCGGCCTCGACGCGGCTGCGCTCGAGGATCTCTCGCACCTCGACGCGCTGCCGCTCGCTGAGATCCAGATGGCGAAACAGCCAGCGCTCGAACATCGGACCCACTGGCATCGGGGGTCCGCCCACGCTGGCTATCTTCTGCGCGTAGAAGAGATGAACTCCCAATGCGCCGATCGCCAGACCACTGGCAAAGAGGGCGGCGGCCGCCAGAATCGCCATGCCTTTGTTCAATTGGGGATCCGTCCTTCCCGGCCGTCGTCGTCTTCGCTCAGCACCCACGTCAGAAGCTCGTCCTCACCGGCCTGCGCCCAGAGCTCTCCGGGCGTCGGCGTCGCCAGCCAGCACCAGCCCAGAAGCGTCAGGGCCAGAGCGCTGGTCGCCGGCAGAAGGCGCACGGCGGCCCAGGCGAGAGGGTCCGGACGCTCGGACAATGCCGCGACCACGCCGGCGGCGAAGCCCGGGCGCGGCCGCTGGTCTCGCTCATTTGCCGCGGGTGCGGACAGCAACTGCTCGGCCGCCCGGTAGCGCTCCCCGAAGAGCTGACACCGTGGGCAGGTGTCCCTATGTCGCTTCAACTCCGCCGGCTCGATTGCGGTACCCGCGGTCAGGTTCTTTCTGTAGGTGCGACAGTTCATTCAAGCGACCCCCTCGTCAACAGAGTCCGCAGCCGCCGACGCGCGCGGTGCGCCCGGACCTTGACCTTAGATCGAGTCCAACCGAGTTTCCGGGAAATCTCGGCAACCGTCCAGCCCTCGCCGTGAAGCAGCTGCAGGACGAAACGATCCTCCGGCTCGAGCGCGGCAACCAGTCGCTCAACATCGAGACGCGTCACCGGATCCCCTCCGGTGATCGGCACGTCCAACGGTTGGTCTTGCGTCTCCTCCGGTCGACGTTTGCGAAAACGAGCGTAGCAGCAGTTCAAACAGACCCGGGTCAGCCAGTGCTCGAAGGGCGCACGCGCGCGGTAGGTGTCGAGCTTGCGCCAAATCGTGAAAAACGTCTCCTGAGCGACGTCTTCGACCTCTTCCGGACGTCGAAAGAACCGGCCGGCCAGACGAAAAACGCGCCGCTCGTAGCGCTTTATCAAAGCTTCGAAAGCGGCCCTGTCGCCACCGCAGGCGGCTTCGATCCAAGCCGCCTCCTCGCGATCGCGTTCACTCGCTGAACCTGTCTGGGTCACCCCGGCGTTCCAGCTGAGTTCCCAATGAGTGCTGCTTGCCATCGCTGTCGGAATACTCCACCCGTTGAGATAGATGCTCGAGTGCCCATCGTGGTTACACGGCCGTTCCCAGCCTAGATCGACCTCGTCTCGGCCGCGTAGCGTCTCCTGAGCCTCAACTTCGCTCCCTCCCGCGTCGCTTGAAATATCTCCCGAATCCTAGGCGCGTAGGAACTCTCGGCGGCCGCAGAACCATTGATCTCGGTGAGGTCGATCGCCCGCAGAGGCTCGCTTCGCCGGGTCAGGAGGTTCTTCAAGAAACCGAGGTAGCGCTCGAGATCCGGGTGATCGGGCGCCACCGCGATCTCCAGCCGCCCTCCGTTGCCCCGGGAGACGATCACCAGCCGCGAACCGTGAAAAACGAGATGGTTCGAGGGGATTCGCGCCGGCAGCGTGCCCTTGAGATCTTCCAGCCCCAGGCCCGCCGGCGACGCTGGATCGGCGGCGTTCATCCAGTAAACCGCATCGGCCGGCAGGCCATCCCGAAGCAGGCGAACGGCATCGTGCGCCGCGAACTGGAGCCCGGCGATGCCCTCGAAGAAATGACCGGCGACGATCTCTCCCGAGAGCTCCATCAGACGCAAGGTGCGAAACAGCCCGGACCAAGAGAACGCGGCGGTTTCCCTCGCCAACAGCTCCCGGAAGAGGATCCCGTATCGATCCAGGAGCAGGCGTACCCGATCTTTGTCGGTCTCCAACCGGTCCAGAGCGTCCGCCGTCTCGGCGGCATCATCGAGGCTGGAAACCACGCCGTCGACGGCGAACCAGTCCCCCGTGTAGAACGCCTTCGGCCGCCAGCGGTCCAAGGACGGGCGGCGGGACGGTCGCCGTGGCGGCCGAGTCGCTCGCCGGCTACGCTCCAGTCCGGTTGAGCCGTTTGCACCGAGCCTTCGCTCATCGAACACGAATCGAGAGGCGGCGCCCTGGCGAACCGCGCCGAAGGTCGTGTTCGAGACCACTCCCCGCCAGGCCTCCTTCCAGAGCAACTCCGCCGTGACCCGGAGCGACTCTCCACGATGGCGGGCGATCTCCTCGAATCGAAAACGGCCATATGGGTTGGGTAGGACCGGCTCTCCGGGCTCCGGGTCCGCGGCGACACTGCGAACCAAGCCGACCTCCTCGGGAAAGGCAAAGCAGAGCCTCTCCTTGCCGCACCCCAGCCAGAGGAAATCGGTCTCTTGAAAGAGACTGTCGAGCCAGGCCGGATAGTACGGATCGAGCCGCGCGGGCAGAATCTCGGACTCCCAAAGCCGGGCCGGCGCCGGATAGCCGATCAAACGGTCCAGCGAGCGTTTCAGGTCGCGGTGGTCGCCACCGCGAGCCAGCAGCCCCTGGCGCGCGGCCAGAAGCAACGGCAGCTCGGCGATCGGCCGAGCCTCCAGGCGCGGCCGGCTCCGCGCGCGCTGGATTCGAAGCAAGCGTTCCAGATTCTCGGCGTCGCAGAGCTCGACCTCTTCGCTGCCTCGCCTGAAGCGATCAACGACCAGAAGACCCTGTTCGACCAGTCGCCCGGCGACACCTTCGAACTCGCTCACCGTCAGGCCCAGGCTCCGGCGCGCCCGGGACTCCGACACCGGCCCGTAGTACCGGATCCATTCGGTGAAGATCTGATCCACTTCGACCGTGGCCGTGCCGGCATCGGTCTGGGCGCCGAGCGCTTCGTCGCCCGCCAGCTGACGGACTTCGGCCGGCTCTCCCAGCGCCGAAGTCAGTCCGGCGAGCCGTTCTCGGGCGCACACCGCGGGCTCCTGCCAACGGAGGCGAACCAGCTTGGCCGAGGCTTCGGCGACCGCGGCGCGAAAGGAAGCGATCGGCTCACCGGGGTCCGGATCACCCGGGACTGAACGGGTCCTCTCGACGTCGGCTCGGGCAGCGGCATCTCGTTCGCCGGCCTCGAGAAGCGCGCGCCATTCCCTTTCCGGAACCAGCCAGCGTTCCTTGACCCACTCGACCAGCTCCAGGGCATCGCGCGGTGCGTAGCCCGGATGCGTGCGCTGGAGCTTGCCTTCGAACTCGGTCAGAAGTGATTCGGCGAATCGCGGCCGGAGCTCGGCCGAGAAGACGACCTCCCTCAAGACGCTGTCGCTCAGGGCTCCCGAGCCACGTTGCCTGGGGGAATCATCGTCATACATGAGGCGGTTGGTCGCCCGCCACATCATGTCGGCGGCGAACGGGGACGCCTCCGAGGTCGCGACCTCGTCGAGCCTCACCTCCCCCCGTTCGATCTCCTGCAGCACCGCCTTGAGGGACTCCAGGTCGAACATATCCTCGAGGCAGGTCCGCCAGGTCTCGACCACGATCGGAAAATCGCCGTAACGAGCGACGGTCGCCAAAAGTTTCTTGGCTCGCTCGCGCTGCAGCCACAACGGCACTCTGCGCTTCAAGTTGGAGCGGGGCAGAAGCAGCGCCCGGCCTGCGTTCTCCCGGAAGCGAGCGCCGAAGAGTCCTGTTGCCTCCAGGCTCCTCTTGAGGAGGCTTTCGAGGGGCTGGGCCGCGAGCCGCGCAAGCAAGCCGGAGAGATCGAACCTCTCGCCGGCGGTGATCAGGAGACTGTCGTTGCTGGCATCGGTCTCGAGGCTCTCGCCGAGCATCCCGCGGGCCGCGACCGGCAGGACCAGGGCCAAGGGCCGGTTGACGCGACCGCCCCAACCGGTGTGGAGAATCCACGTCCGGCGGCCGTCTCCAGCGTCGTCTTCGGGCAGTTTCTCGAGCAGCAACCGGTGGCGATGCGGCACGAAGCCGGCGGCAGAGCGTTGACGCTCCAGAAACTCGATCACCTCGGCGGCCGCGGCCGGCTCCATGGCATGCTTCTCGACGAGCTCTTCCTGCAGGTCTCGGGATCCGTTCCTGGTCGCCAGGCTGCTGTCGGCCCGCTCGAGAAACTCGCCGATGCGCTCGGATAGGTGATAACTGCGGTTGCGCTCTTCGGCTCGCCAGAAGGGAGCAAATGCCGAGCCCTTGCGGGAGGGCGAAGCCAGCACATCGCTGTGGGTAATCTTGCGAATCCTCCAAGCCTGGGCGCCGAGGGTGAAGGTGTCGCCGAGCGAACGCTCCCAGACGAACTCCTCATCGAGCTCTCCGAGTTTGGCCAGGCTCTCGTGATGGCGTAGTTGGAAGTAGCCCCGGTCCGGAATCGTCCCCCCGGCAACGTACAGATAGCGCTCGACGCCTCGCCTCGCGCGCAGCGTGCCGTCCAGCCGATCGAACGCCAGTCGGGGCTCGAGCTCGCGCACCCGACTGTCCGCGTACCGCCCGGCGAGCATTTCGACTACGAGGTCGTACCGGCGGCGAGAGAGCTGCCGGTAGGGGTGGGAGGCGCGAATCCGGTCGAACAGCCGATCGATGCTCCACGTCCGACCCGCCGTCATCGACAGGATCACCTGGGCAAGCACGTCCAGTGCGCACCGGACGGGTTTGACCTCTTCGATGTCGTGCTCGAGGACACAACGGGCCATGACCGCGGCCTGGACGAGGTCGCGCCCCTGAAACGGATAGAGCCTGGCCTTGGCGGTTTCGCCGACAGCATGGCCGGCCCGACCGACTCGCTGCACGGCAGAGGCGATCGTCGGCGGCGTCTGGACCAGCAGAACCTCGTCGAGCGAACCGATGTCGATTCCCAGCTCGAGCGAGTTGGTGGCCACGATTGCTCGCAGGCGACCCTCTTTGAGACGCTGCTCGACCACGGCTCGCAGCTCGCGCGACAGCGAGCCGTGGTGCGAATAGGCAAGCTCTCCACCGGCACCCGACCGCGAGCCCTCGTTCAGAAGCCGAGTGACCTTCTCGGTCGTGCGGCGGCTGTTGGCGAACAGCAGAGTCGATCGGTTGGCCTCGATGGCGGAGCGAAGACTGGTGATCAGCGCCTCCCACAAGTTCGCGGGCGGCTCTCCCGAGAGCGCCTCCTCCCCCGCCGGCGACCGGGGCTCGAGGCCCTCGGGCCGGCAAACGCGCAAGTCGTAGCGCTTCTGGGCGGCGGCTTCCAACATCGCCACCGCTCGCGGGGTATAGACCGCTTCGCCTCCCGAATGACTCAGGCGGTAACCACCCACGAAGCGTGCCATCTCGGCCAGCGGCTTGACCGTCGCCGACAGGGCCACTCGCTGAAACTCGCCGGCGAGATCGACCAGTCGATCGACCGCGGTGATGAGGTGGGTGCCGCGCTTCGACCCCGCCACGGCGTGAATCTCGTCGAGGATCACGGTCTCCAGGCCGGTGAAGAGCTTCTTGCCCCTCGGCGAGGTCAACAGGATGTTCAAGCTCTCGGGGGTCGTGATCAGAATCTCCGGGGGTGTACGCAGCATCTTGCGCCGCTCCGCAGCCGGCGTGTCGCCACTGCGAACAGCGACCCGCACCGGCTCGTCTTCCCGGCCGGCTGCCGAGAACGCCCGGTCGAGCTCGGCCAGGGGAACCAGCAGATTTCTCTGAATGTCGTTGTTGAGGGCCTTGAGCGGCGAGATGTACAAAACCCTCAGATAACCGCCCTCCCAAGCGCCACTCAGCAGTCGGTCCAGGCTCCACAGAAAGGCCGCCAGGGTCTTGCCGCTGCCGGTGGGCGCCGTGGCCAGAACGTGCTCTCCGGCCGCAATGCGCGGCCAGGCCAGGCTCTGGACCTGGGTGGGAGCTCCGAACCTGGCCTCGAACCACGCCCTGGTGGTCCGGTTGAAGGCGGCTAACGCGATATCCGAATCCGGCGGCGCCGGCGCGGGCGGCATCGGCCGAATCTATCGCGTGCCGCTCGCGGAGGCCTCCGCGAGCTCGAGATACACCGGACTCGATTCCAGCTCCACGGTCAGGCCTGGATCCACACACCGCGGCACGCCATCGCGGGAGACGGCCCGCTCGAACGGCGCCTCCAACGTGACCGTCTCCGGCCCGGCCAGGCTCCAAGCCACCAGCAGCTTGCGATTCCCGACCTCGAACAACAGGCCCCTCGTGGTCGCGCTCGGGCTCGCGCTCTCGACGAAGGTCGCACCCGCCAGCCGGCCCTCGAGAGTGGCCAGCGCCCTGAAACTCGGGCGCTCGCGCAGGATCTTCTCCGCAGGGTCCAGCAGTCCGTAGCCGCGAGCCGCGAGCTGCCACCAGTAGACGCGCTCCACGAAGCCGCTCGTCAGACTCAAGAGGTAGTAGCGCGTCAGGTAATCGGCCTGCGTTTCTTCGTCGACCGACACCGTTCTGCCGGCGGGTGAGTGCGGGCCTTCCCACAGCGGCCAGTTCACCTCGGTGATCCAACACTCGTCGCCACTGTTTCTGGACGTCTCGGCGATGGCCTTCAACAGGGCGCACTTGGCGACCGTGTCGAAGCCCAACTGCCGGTTCTCGGGGGCACCCCGGCGATCCACGTAGAGCAACGAGGACACGACGTCGAAGTAGGCCTCGCTGGTCATGTTCAAGACCGCAGCCGTGACCTGCAGCTCGAAATCGATGACCGCCGGCCCGATCAGCCGTCCGCCCGGGTGGGCCGAGAAAACCTCTCGGGCGATGGCCGCCAGCCGGAGATACTCGCGGTAGTTCCAGATCCCCCATTTCGATCGGTTGATCGCCTGGCCGATCTGGAAATCTCCGCCCAAAGGGCGAAAACGGTCCGCAAGCTCGGCCACGGAGCCTCGCCACCGACCGGGGTCACGCACCAGCTCGCGGTTCTGAGGCAGGGCGAAAGCCAGCTCGTAGCCACGCGCGACCAGCTCCCGCGCCAGCGCCTCCTCATCCTTGTGGTCCCGCTGCCAGGGGTGAAGCCGCAACAGCAGTCGGCGCACCCCGAGACGCTCGACGGCCGCGAGCAGCTCTTCTTCGCGACCCGGCAAGGGTCGAAGGGCAACGCCGGCTCCGAGCCACCGCCGCGGCCGCCGGCCGCCGTCTTTCATCAAATCGCGGTAACGCTTCCAGATCCGCGGCGCCGAACCGACGGCTGCGGTGATGGCCGCCGTGTGGGCGGACGCGTCGACCAGCCGGATCGCCATCCGCTCTCGCCGGCTCGCGTGCTGATGCGGCTGGTCGGAAAGATGGTCCCAGACCGCTTTGTCTCTCGCCGAGGCGCCACCGGGTGCCTCCGGGATGTGCGCGTAGGTGGAACGTGGAACGAGCCAGGACTTGACCGTGCGCAGGGGTCGGCGCAAGCGGGGCTTCCACCGGTTCTTCGCCAGAAACGTCTGCTGCAACATTCGAAACACCAGCCCGCGGCCCGAAGAAAGCGAGAGGTCCCGGCCCCAATATGCGCGCCAGAAGGATCGCCGGTCGGCCCGATCGAGAATCGGCAGCCGGCTGATGTCGCGCAGTCGACGGATCGCGCCCAGATCGGACCGCAGGCGCGAACGGTCCAGGTCGATCAGAAAGATCTCGAGCACCTTGCCGGTGCGCACGAGCAGGTTGCCGATCGAAAGATCTCGGTGCCAGACGCCGGCGGCATGCACTCGCCGGAAGGTATCTCCGATCGCCGCCATGAGCTCGGCCCGGTCGATCCCGGGAAAGTCCGCCCGCTCTGTGCCCCTGGCGATCGCGCGAAAGTAATACCGGCTCTCGACGAAATCCTCGAGTCGTCCGGTCACGTACAAAGACGGTCCGTCCGCTGACTCGGCTTCGATCAGGAAGAGCGGATCGGGAGTCCTGATGCCGGCCTCGAGAAGCACTCGGGCGGCCTTCCAGCTCTTCTCGGCCTTGCTGCCTCGCCAACGGCGCTTCCAGCGCGCTCGTCGGCTCCGATTCGAGAACTGCTTGACCACGACTTCGTCCGCTCGACCTTCGGCTAGGTCGCTCAGGTCGATCGTGTACAGATAGTTCCGCCCCCAGTGCAGGGTCTCCTGGGCTTGACCCGGATCGCTCAATCGGCGAACGGCAGCTTCCAACCGATTCTCTGCGACGATGCTTTCGCGTACCTCGCCTCTCCAACCGGCGAGGCTGAACACTCGAGTCGACTTCATTCGTCCGAGGTTAACCGAGCAAGCGCATTACGCCTCCGCGATGTGGTACTCCTCGTGGTGAAGCGCGCGGTCGGCCTCGAGCACCAGCTGTTCTCCCAGCGCCTCGCGAAGCTCGTCCAGAATGTCGTGCTGCTCGCTCTCCAGGGAGCGCAGCACCTCGCTGTGTACGTAGACCACCAGTTGGCGGTCGCCGAGGCGGTTCGCTCGGGCCAGAACCTCCCGCCTCAGTCGCAGGCAAATCGTTGAAAGCGATCGAATCCTGCCGCTTCCTTCACAGGTTGGGCAAGGGCGCGTCAAAAGCCGGCTCAGGTTCTCGCGGCTGCGTTTGCGCGTGATCTCTACCAAGCCGAACTCGGAGAGGCTCAACACCTGATGCTTGGCGCGGTCCTTCTTGAGCTCCCTTTCCAGCGCCTCGAACACGGTCTCGCGGTTCTCCGGCTCGGTCATGTCGATCAGGTCGACGACGATGATACCGCTCAGGTCCCTCAAGCGAATCTGTCGCACGATCTCTTCGACCGCTTCCAGGTTCGTCTGCAGCACCGTCGATTCGAGGTCTTTCCCGCCCACGAATCTGCCCGTGTTGACGTCGATCGCCACCAGCGCTTCCGTCGGGTTGATCACGAGGTAGCCACCCGAGCGTAACCAAACCTTGCTACGCAAGGCTGCGTCGATTTCCCGCTCGATCCCCAGCTCCTCGAAGAGTGTTCCCTCTTCCCTCCAAAGTCGAACCCGCCCGACGAGACGAGGCGCGAGACCGCGAGTAAACGACACGATGTCGTCGAAGGCTTCGGTCCCGTCCACCAGCAGCTCTTCGATTTCAGCCGTGAACCGGTCCCGAACGAACCGGAGCGCCAGGCCCTCTTCGCCATGGAGAAGACTCGGCGCATGGGCCGTTTGCGAGCGCTCTAGAATCTCGTTCCACTTGTCTCGCAACACCGCCAGATCCTCTTCAAAGTCCTCGCGCTGCTTGCCCTCTCCCGCGGTGCGCACGATCAACCCGCCGTCGTCGGCTCCGAGCTCGTCGAGAACCGCACACAATCGCTCTCGCTCGGCGGCGTCCTGCAGCCGCCGTGAGATCCCGTTGCTCGCAACCGTCGGCGCGAAAACCAGATACCGGCCCGGCAACGTGATCTCGGTCGTGATTCGCGCGCCCTTGTTCGGTAGCGGCGCTTTGACGACCTGGACGATTAACTCCTCGCCGGCGGTCAGCACCTCCTCGATCGGCGGGACCGAGACCGGTGGAAACTCCTTGGTCTGCGGATCGGCATCGGAAAGATCATCAATCGCGGAGAGTGCTTCCCTCACGTCGCCCGCGAACAGGAACGCGTCTCGAGCCAAGCCGATATCCACGAACGCCGCTTGCATTCCCGGAAGGATTCTCGAAACCCGCCCTTTGAAAACGTTGCCGACGACGCTCCTGTTCTTCTTCCTCTCCAGGTGAATCTCGGTCAGGCGGCCCTCTTCGAGGACCGCAACCCGGGTCTGGTGGCGGTCGCTCTCGACGAACAACCGGCACCTGGGATCGGTCGACTCTTCAGCGATTGACATAACGACGAAAGTCGATCCCAAGAATCAGTCCGGCGGCAATGAAATTGGCCACGATGAAGGAGCCACCGTACGACAGGAAGGGCAGCGGAATACCGGTAATCGGGACCAGGCCGACGACCATCGCGGTGTTGTAGACGACGTGAAACGAGACCAGAGACAGGAAACCCACAACCAGGAGAATCGCGGTCCGGTCCCGCGCCCTGAGCGCGACGGCGAAACCGTTCATGATGTAGCTCGAGAACAGCACCAGAACGGCCAGAACACCGAGAAACCCCCACTCTTCGGCAAGCACGGCGAAGATGAAGTCGGTGTGGCGTGCGGGCAGGAAACGAAGTTGACTCTGGGTACCCTGCATATAGCCGCGGCCGATCAGCATGCCCGAACCGACCGCGATCTTGCTTTGCTGGAGTTGGTAACCGGCGTTGAGCGGATCGCTGCCGGGCGAGAGAAAGGTCTTTACCCGGGTTCTCTGGTAATCCAACATGGCGAAGTTCCACACCAACGCACCCAGGACCAGAAGAACCAGCGCACCTGCGACCAGGACCCTCCAGCGCACCCCGCTGACCAGTAGCATTCCGGCCAAGATCGGTACGAACATGGCCGCACCGCCGAGGTCTCGCTCGAGAGCCACCAGAAGCACGGGCAGCGCAGTGATGCCGCAGGCGGCCAGAATCTGCGGAATGCGGACGAACCTGCGGTTGATACCGGCGAGGTAGCGCGCCAGCAGCAGAATCGTGGCCAGTTTGGCAATGTCCGACGGCTGCAGCTGAGCGGCTCCCACGCGCAGCCAGCTGCGGGCACCGCCAGCCTCGCTGCCGATCACCAGCACCAGCACCAGCAAGAACATCGCCGCCGCGTAGATCGGCACCGAGAACTTGGCCAGCACCTGGTAGTCGAGACTGAACGCGATCGCGAATGCAACCAGACCCAACACGATGCGCAGCGCCTGTTTCGGCAGATAGTCCAGGGCCAGCTCTGAGCTGGCGCTGTGGATGGTCGCCAGCCCGATCAAGGCCAGCAAAATCGCCGAGGCAAGCAGGCCCCACCGGACACCGCCGAGATGTCGCACCGTCAGCTGCTGGTCAGGAAAGGTCGCGAGCACCGTCGGCCCCGTTGAAGTACTTCTCGTAGAGATTCCTGGCAAGCGGCGCGGCCGCCTCCGAGCCCTTGCCTCCATGTTCGACAAAAACCACGACCACCAGCTCGGCGTCTTCGGCGGGAGCGAAGGAGCCGAACCAGGCATGGTCTCTCTTCTCGAAGGGCAGCTCGCTGCTATCGATCCAGGCCTTTTGCTCGACGACCTGAACCGTGCCGGTCTTGCCCGCGATGTCGACGTTTCGGAGCCGGGCGCTGGCGCCGGTGCCACGGTCGTTGACCACCGCCCAGAGCGCCTTGCGCACGACCTCGAGCGACGCGCGCCCGACGGCCACCTCCCGCCGCGGAGCGGTGCCGTCCCGAGCCACGAGATGCGGCTCTATCCGATAGCCGCCGTTGGCAAAGACCGCCATCAAGGACGCCATCTGCAGCGGCGTGACCAGCAGCGGGCCCTGGCCGATTGCCACGGAAATCGTCTCGCCCGGGTACCAGGGCTCGCCACGGGCCTTGAGGCTCCACTCCAGGTCCGGCACCAACCCTCGTTTTTCACCTTCGAGATCGATTCCGGTGGTCCCGCCGAGTCCGAACAGCCTCGCATAGTGCGCGATTTTCTCGATTCCAAGCTTCTGCCCCAGATGGTAGAAGAACACGTCGCAGGATTCTCGGATCGCCTGATGAAGATTCACCGAGCCGTGCCCGGCCGCCTTCCAGCACCGGAACCGCCGATTGTAGATTCTGGTAGCGCCCCGGCAGAAAACCCGGTCCTTCTCGTTGACCACCGCTTCTTCGAGACCCGCTACCGCTACCACGATCTTGAAAACCGAGCCGGGTGAGTAGGTATTCTGGACCGCCCGGTTTTGGAGCGGATCGTTCGGGGCCTCCACGATGTTCTGCCACTGATCGCGATCGAGACGGCGCGCGAACACGTTCGGGTTATACGAGGGGGACGACGCGAAGGCCAGGATCTCGCCGTTGCGCGGATCGAGGGCAATCGCGGCACCGACGCGGTTCTCGAAGTAGCGAGCCGCTTCTTCTTGAAGATCGAGGTCCAATGCCAATTGCAGATCACGCCCGGAAAAGGCCTGGCGGTTGCCATACTCTTCGCGAAGCCTTCCCCGGCTGTCGACGACCACGACTCTCTCCCCGTCACGCCCCCGCAAATACGAATCGCGCCTGCTCTCGATGCCGCGGCGGCCGACCAGGTCACCGGCGCCAAGCTCTCCGGCCGCCAGCTGGAGCTCCCGGTCGGTCGCTTCTCCGAGATAGCCGAGCACGTGCGCGGTCGTCGGGCCATGCCGGTAGAGGCGCAAGTGCTCGACGTCGATCTCGAACTCAGGATGCTCCAGCGCCTCTACCGAGAACCGCGCCACCTGGGCCAACGCCAGGTCTTCGGCAAGAAGCACCGGTTTGTACACCGAAGCTCCACGCGCTCTTTCCAGTACTCGCTGCAGATCATCCGCCGGTCTGTCCAGAACCTGAGAAGCGAATCGAATACTGGCGTCGAAATCGGCACTCCTGCTGCGATCGAACAGGAGCCGGTAGCTCGGAATGTTCTCGACCAGAAGGCGACCATGGCGGTCGTAGATCAGGCCACGGGGAGCTTGAATCGCCGCCTTGCGCAAGCGGTTGTTCTCGGCCCGCTCGCGATAGAAGGTGCCGTGCACAACCTGGACGAGCCAATAACACGACGCAATCAATGCGACCACGATCAGGAACACCAGCCGCAGCGCCGGTAGCCGGCGGACCAGATCGTCTCGATGTTCACGGACTTCCATCACCGAACGAGCCTCATCGAAGCCTGGCGGCTCGGTTGCGGCGCCAGGTGTTGCGCCAGCGCAACGCCCGCCCCTGCAACATGAAACCGACGGCACCGGTCAGTCCTACCGTCGCGAACATGACCATGAGCCAGGTCAACTCCGGCGGCGCCGCGCCGGGGCGCAGAAGACGCGAGAGTGCCACGAGAAGCAGCTGCTGAACCGCCGCACCCAGGGAAAAGAGAAGAAATACGCCGCTGGTCTTCTCGATCACCAGCCTCTGCGCCGCCACTGCGGCACCGTAGCCCACCAGCGTGTTGCAGAAACCGTAGGTTCCGTAGAGACCTCCGGTCATAGCATCCGCGCACCAGCCGGTCACCAACCCGCCCAGAAGCCCGGCAAGCGGGCTGCCGCCGAGAGCGTTGAACAGTGCGACCACCAAGAAAACATCGATCGCCGATGAGAAACCATCGAACAACCGGACTCCGAGCACATGAACCATCGCGGCCACGAGCAGGCCTGCCAAGAACTTAACCGCCCGCATCGTCGGCTTCCAACATGTCGACAGGAACCTGCTCCGGCTGCAGCAAGAAAACCTGATCCAACTGGCCCAGATCGACCGCCGGTACCAGCACAATCTCGTGAAACAGCTCTCCCCCAGGGGTCACCGAGACCACCGTGCCGACCGGAATCCCGCGCGGATAGACACCGTCTATCCCGGCGGTGAGGACACGGTCGCCCACCTTGACCTCTTCCTGTAACGGCACGAAGTCCATCTCGAGAAGACCGCGCTCGCCACCTCGAACCACCCCTTGCCGTCGCGTGCGTTCGATCATGGCGCCGACGCTGGCCGAGCGGTCGGTGATCATCTGGACCTTGGCGTAGCGCCCCGCCGGGACCACGACCCTCCCGACCAGGCCGGCATCGGTAACCACGGGCTGTTGGCGATCGACGCCCTCCTCGCCGGCGTAGAGCATCAGGGTCTGCTGCCAGGATCCATAGTCGAGCAACACAACATCGGCCACCCGCGGCCGAACGCCAGAAGACTGAGCGTAGCTCGCCGCTTTCGACAGCAGCTCCAGCTTTTGCTCGAGCCCGAAGGTCTCGACTCGCTGCCGACGCATGGTCTCTAGCTCGCTCCTGAGCTTCTCGTTGTCGGCGCGAAGAGCCTTGCGGGTCTCGAAGCCTTCGCGCAATCCGGAAACGGCGCGTGCCGTGGCATCGACGCCTTTCGCCAGGGGCGCCACCAGGCGCAGCATCGACGCCTCCAGCAGATTGTGGGCCTGATCGTCCGAGCGCACTTGGGCGCTGAGCAGAACCAGCTGCGCCAACAAGACGCCGACAAGCAGCCAACGGATGCGCTTCTCCGTCACCCTTCACCTTTGGTCCAGAACAATTCGACTGTGCGAAGTGCAAGCGGAGACCGGCCACTCAGAGTATCGATACCTTCCTGAGAAGCTCGATGTCCTCCAGAACTCGGCCGGTCCCGAGAACCACGCTCGACAGCGGATCCTCGGCAAGAACCACGGGCAGCCCGGTCTCGTTACGCAGGCGCTGATCGAGGCCCCGGAGCATCGAGCCGCCACCGGAGAGAACAATGCCCTTATCCATGATGTCGGCTGAGAGCTCGGGAGGGGTTCGCTCGAGAGCCATGCGTACGGATTCGACAATCGTCGTGACCGGCTCGGCCAGCGCCTCTCGTATCTCCTCGTCGGTTACCGGCAGGTTCTTGGGCACGCCTTCCACCAGGTCGCGCCCCTTGATTTCCTGCCTCAACTCTTCCTTGAGAGTGTAGGCCGACCCGATGTCCATCTTGATCTGCTCGGCCGTGCGCTCTCCGATCAACAAGTTGTATTTGCGCTTCAGGTACTGAATGATCGCGTCGTCCATCTCGTTGCCGGCAATTCGGACCGAGCGACTGTACACGGTTCCCGCCAGCGAGATCACCGCGACGTCCGTCGTGCCACCACCGATGTCGACGATCATGTTGCCCGACGGCTCGGTAATCGGGAGGCCGGCGCCGATGGCCGCCATCATGGCCTGCTCGACCAGGTAGACCTCGGCGGCGCCGGCACGCATGGCCGAGTCCTTGACCGCTCTCTTCTCGACCTGGGTGATCTCGGAAGGCACACCAATCACGATTCTCGGATGAACGTACATTCGCCGATTGTGCGCTTTCTGAATGAAGTACTCGAGCATTCGCTCGGTCACCTCGAAGTCGGCGATGACGCCGTCCTTCATGGGCCTGATCGACTCGATGTTTCCCGGAGTTCGTCCGAGCATCTCCTTGGCTTCCGCGCCTACGGCCTCGATGCGGTTCGTGAGCTGGTTGACCACGACGACCGACGGCTCACGCACGACGATGCCCTGGTTGCGCGCATACACGAGCGTGTTGGCGGTTCCCAGGTCAATCGCCAGATCGTTGGAAAAATATCGAAGCAGTGACGCGAACGGCATGCGAATTCCTATCCTCCCTCTGAACCGGCTTCGGTCGACCGCGAGGCGTTTTGCGGCGCCGACGTCTGCCTTGAAGCCAGCACCCTGAAGCGGTGAACCGGACTCCACGGCCCCCTCTCACCCTCGACGTCGAATGCCGCGACCCGCCAGACGAACGCCCCCTCGCCTCTCAACCCGAGCGTCGCCCGCGTCTTGCGGCGTTGCTCAGTGTCGATCAGGTTGTCGACAAACAACCGGTTGCCCGAAACCTGCAGCGCGTAACGGTCGGCTCCCTGGACCGGTTGCCAAGACAGCGCCAGCTGCCGAGAGCTGTCGAGGTAAAGCTCGAGGTTGTCGTCGGGGCTGATCAGCTCGGGCGGATCGGGCACGCGCCTCGGGCGCGAGATTCCGCTCTTGCTCTGCAAGACCTGCTGCAGTTCGCCCACCTCGCGCACCGGACCACCCTCTTTCGAGCTCACCCGAACGCCGCCCCGAAACGCCGCGAACTTGCCCTCACCCTTCTGCTCATCGTACGACACCACCGCCTCGGAACGCTGTCGAACCTCCGCCTCCGCCTTGGGCGTGGTTACGCGACTCGTGGCGTCGGCGGTGCTCAGGTTGACCCAACCCGACTCGAGCGCGATGGTGCGCCCGCTCTCTCCGAACACCGATGAGCGCGTCCGGCTGACCAGGACAACGGTTCCGGGCCGCACCGTGAACAGGGTCCCGTCCACCATCATGACCTCCGCCGATCCGTTGCCGGATGTCTTTATGTAGTCGCCGCCGTGGACGACCATTCTGCCCCGGGCCGGTCGCCATTCCCCCCGCTCTCCACGGCGCAGCTCGACGCCACCTTTCGTGGTGATGAACTGGGCCTCGCCGGAGGGGCTGCGATTTCGCAATGAATCAACGATCGAGGACAGAAGCGATCGGCTGCGCTCCGCCCTGCCGAGTGCTTCCGACAGCTCTTTCTGGCCGTAGAGCGCTCGCGCCGTGGAGAGCTCGGCCTTGGCGATCTGGTACTTCTCTCGATAACCGGTAATCCCCCGCTCCTGCTGAAGCCGCTTGGCCAGCGCGTCCGCCTCCTCGAGCGCCAAGAGAACTTCGCGATCCAGAAGATGGTTGGAAAGCAGACGATAGCCGACGAATCCACCACCGAGAATGGTCAGCAGCAGGAGGAACGAAGTCCAAGCCCGCACCGAATCTACGGAGATCTTGTACCAGTAGCGTTTGTTGTTCTTGTTGACTCCGGTTGCCACCGAACTCTCCGAATTTCGGAAGCGGCGAATATAGCACAAAGCCAATGTTCACCGTGGTTTGCGCGTCGCGCGCAAATTCCCGGCGGAAAGATCCGCCCGCCGGCTCCCGCCGGGGCACCGCGAGCTCCCGGCCTGCTAAACTCCCTGGCCGGCCCGCTTCCGGGCCTCGGAGGTCAAATCGATGCTGAAAGCCTTTCGCGACAACCTGAAATACCTGAGCTGGGTTCTCTGGCTGGTGATCATTGCTTTCATCCTGGTCGCGTTCGTCGGTCTCGGTGATCCCGGTGGCGGCGGCGGAGGCACCGACGTCGCCGTCACGGTGGGCGACAGGACCGTGTCCTATCGAGAGTTCGAGAGCGCCTACCGCCGCATGGAGGACTTCTATCGACAGGCCTATGGCGAGCAGTTCAATGCCGACTTCGCTAGACAACTGGGCCTTCATCAGCAGGTGCTCGATACTCTTGTCGCCGATCGCATCCTCCTCTTCGAAGCCGATCGGCTCGGGCTTCAGATCACCAACGAAGAGCTCCAGAAGCAGATTTTGAATCTGCCGGTCTTTCAAGCCGAAGGCGGAGCCTTCATCGGCACCAAGGAATACGAGCGCATTCTCCGCCAGAACGGCTACACCACCGACGGTTTCGAGGCCAGCCTGCGCCAGGATCTCCTGCTCGACAAGATCAGAGGCCTGGTAACCCAGAACCTGTACATCTCCGACGCCGAGGTCGAAGATGAGTATCGGCGGCAGGTCGAGCGTGCGAAGATCCGTTTCTTCAAGGCGCCCTACTCGGCACTGGCAGAAGCGGCGGTCTTCGCTGACGAGGACCTGGTTTCCTATTACACCGAGCATCAGGATTCCTTCGAGACCCCGGAACGCCGGGTCGCCGAGTATCTGGTCGTCGACATCGAACAGGTTCGAAACTCGCTGACCCTGACACCCGATGAGCTTCGCGCCTACTACGACGGTCATCAGGACGAGTTCGACCGACCCGAGCAGGTGCGTGCGCGACATATCCTCCTCCAGGTCAACGACAGCCGCAGCGAGCAAGAGGCCGTTCGGCTACTCGAAGATGCCAAACAGCGGGTCGCGGCCGGCGAGGATTTCGCGAACCTCGCCACCGAGCTTTCGGAAGATCCGAGCAGCAAGACGCGGGGCGGCGACCTGGGGCTCTTCGGCCGTGGCGCGATGGTCGAGGCCTTCGAAGACGCGGCCTTCTCGACACCGGCCGGGCAGATCACCGGTCCCGTCCGGACCGACTTCGGCTACCACCTGATCGAGGTTCTCGAGCGCGAAGATGGCGGCCTGTCGCCCTTCGAAGAAGTCGAAGTCGGCATACGCCAACGCTTGCTGGTGGAACGGTCGAGCGAAGCCGCCGAACAGAAGGCGAATGAGCTCTATGAGCGGCTCACCTCTTCAGAGCTCGATCTCGCGGCGGTCGCGGAGACCGACGACACCGTCACCTTCCAGGCAACTCCGGCGTTCGCGTTGAACGAGAACGTGCCCTCGGTCGGGCGTTCGACGCCGTTCGCGACTGCCGCCTTCGATCTCGAGATCAGCGCGATCTCCGAGCCGGTCCGAATCACCCGCGGCTGGGCGCTCCTGCGCTTGGCGGAGATCCAAGAGCCTCGCATCCCCGAGCTCGACGAGGTCCGCACGGAAGCCGAGGCCCAGCTGCGCGCCGAGATGGAGCGCGAGGCGGCGCTCGATCGCTTGGACGCGGATCGAAAATTGGGACTCGACGCTCTCGCCTCCTCGATCGACGCGAGCATCGAGGAGACCGACAGCTTCGGCCTCAATGACGCCGTCGGCTCCCTGGGCAACAACCGGGAAGTCGCCCAAGCGGCACTTGACGCCGACGAGGGCAGCGTCGTCGGTCCAATGGCTACGGACAACGGCGCCCTGATGTTCGAGGTAGTCGAAAGGGTGCGCATGGATCCAGCCGAGTTCGCAAGGCAGAAAACCTCCACTCGCGAGACGATTTCGAGGCAGCGTGCTGGACAGCTGGTCTCGGCATTGATCGCGGAACGCAGAGAAGAGCTCGAGGTTTCCTTCGACCCGCAATTGCTGGCGACCTTCGCCCTCGACCAGGCCGGCCCGGCCTCCGGCTGATCGCGGAAGGCCTCGTCAGGATCTCTACCCGATGATCGGCTATCTGCGCGGCAAAGTCCTCGACGCCGGCCCTGAGGCCGTCTTGCTCGACGTTGCCGGAGTCGGCTATCAGCTGGCGATTCCGCTTTCGACCTACTCGGAGCTGGATCGATCCGACAAGGCCGAACCCATCGGTCTGTTTGTTCATACCCACGTGCGTGCCGACGCGATCGAGCTGTTCGGATTCTGGACGGCACGCGAACGTAGCCTCTTCGAGTTGCTTATCGGTGTCTCGGGCATCGGGCCTCGGCTCGCGCGCGTGATTCTCTCCGGCATGGCACCCGAGGACCTGGTTAGCTCGATCTCGAGCGAGAATGTGGTCCGCCTGGCCACCATTCCCGGCATCGGCAAGAAGACCGCGCAACGCATGGTGATCGAGCTCAAGGATAGAGTCCGCGACCTGGGCGGCGATCTCGCCGCGAGCGTTGCCGCCTCGCCCGACGACGACCTCCTCGCCGCGCTCGTCAACCTGGGCTACCGCAGTGGCGACGCCGAGAAAGCCCTGGCCAAAGCGCGAGCGAAGAATCCCGATGGCGACTCCGAAGATCTACTCAGAGCCAGTTTGAACTTTCTCTCGCGCGCCTGAGACCGGTCCTGAAACCGGCAGGAGTCTCTTCGGCTGAACCCGACAGCGGCCGCTACAATAGCCTGGATGTCTCCCGACCGACAGCTCATGTCCGGTGCTCCGGACTCGGAGGACCTGGGTGTCGAGATCTCGCTCCGGCCCAGAACACTTTCCGAGTACGTCGGGCAGACGCGCATCGTCGACAAGCTCCGAGTATTCGTGGAGGCCGCCCGCGGCCGGCGCGAGTCGCTCGATCACGTGCTTCTCTTCGGGCCGCCCGGGCTCGGCAAGACCACCCTCGCTCACATTATCGCGCAAGAAATGGAAACCTCGATTCGGACGACCTCCGGTCCGGTTCTGGAACGTGCCGGTGATCTCGCGGCAATCCTGACCAACCTCCAGCCGGGCGAGGTTCTCTTCATCGACGAGATTCACCGCTTGGGGCCGACGGTGGAGGAAATCCTCTACCCGGCACTCGAAGACTATTCGCTCGACCTGGTCATCGGACAGGGGCCCGCGGCTCGGACGATGCGCATCGACCTGCCGCCCTTTACGCTCGTCGGCGCAACCACTCGAGCCGGGCTCATTACCGCCCCCCTCCGGGCCCGCTTCGGCATTGTCCACCGGCTCGACTTCTATCAACCCAAGGAACTGGCGACCATTGTTCGCCGGTCCGGCCAACTGCTCGAAATCGCGGTTGACCAAGCTGGGGCCCAAGAGCTTGCCGGTCGAAGTCGCGGCACGCCGAGGATCGCCAACCGCTTGCTTCGCCGGGTGCGCGACTACGCACAGGTTCACGGCAACGGCACAATCGACCTCGAGTCCGCAAGCAGCGCCCTCGAACTGCTCGAGGTCGACGAGTTCGGGTTCGACGAGGTCGATCGCAAGATTCTGGCGACCCTGATCGACCAGTATCAGGGCGGTCCAGCCGGCATTCAGGCTCTCGCCGCGGCGGTCGGCGAAGACCGTGGCACGCTCGAAGATCTCTACGAGCCCTACCTGATCCAGGAGGGATTTCTGCAGAGAACTCCGCGCGGTCGGATCGCCACCCGTCGAGCCTACGACCACCTGGGCATACAACCGCCCTCGGGCGCCGTCGGCTCTTTGTTCTAGCCCGACCGAGAGCGTCTTGAGGTCCGCGGTCGTCGTTTTCAATCCACTCGCCGGCAAGCGGCGTTCGCCGGCACTTCTTGCGAAGCTGCTTGCCGGTCTTCGACAGAGTGGATTCGAGGCGACGCCGATTCCCACTCGCGGACCCGGAGACGCCGAGAGCCGCGCCCGCGAAGCCGCAGCGGAAGGCGTCGAAACGGTCTTTGCGCTTGGCGGCGACGGCACTCTGCGCGAATGCGCCGCCGGGATCCTCGGCTCAGAGACCGCGCTCGCCTTCCTGCCCACCGGCACGATGAACGTCATGGCTCTGGAGCTCGGGGTTCCGGTACGACCGGTCAGGGCCGCGCGTGCCTACGCCGGCGCCCGCGAAACTCGCCTCGGCGTCGGACTGGCAGGCGAGACCCCTTTTCTGATGCAGGCGTCCGCCGGGGTCGACGCTTTCCTGATCGCGTCCTTGCGGCCCCGGGAGAAGAAGTGGTTGGGCTGGGCCTCGGTGGTGCCGGCGATTCTGCGCTCGCTCGTCAGGTATCCGTTCCCGGTCTTCGAGGTCGAGTCGCAATCCCGAACTCACCGCGTAACCCTGGCTGTCGCTTCGAACATCCTTCGTTACGGCGGGCCCTTCAAGCTGACGCCTCGCGCCGATGACGGGAAGCTGCAGCTCTTTCTCTTTTCGGGAAGAGGACGCGGAGGCGCGGTAAGGTTCGCCCTCTCCCTTCTCCTCGGTCGCCATTTGAGGCTCCGCGAGAGCGCACTCGAACCGACCCGGCAGGTGAAACTCAAAGCCGGGCCGGAGGTTCCCTTCCAGATCGACGGCGACGTCCTGGCTCGGGAGCCGGGTCGGCCGCTCGTAGTATCACTCGCGCAAGACACGCTACGCCTGCTCCTTCCGGCCGCTTGAGACGATGCCCGAGCTCCCGGATATTGAGAGCTACCTGGGGGCGCTGCGCTCCCTGGTAGCCGGCTCGCGACTCCGGGGTGTGCGTTTGTCCAGCCCGTTTCTTCTGCGGTCGGTGGAGCCACCGCTGTCGAAAACCGCCGGGCGTTCGGTTCTCGGGGTCACCCGTCTGGGAAAGCGAGTCGTCCTCGCCCTGGAAGACGACCTCTTTCTGGTCCTCCATCTGATGATCGCAGGCCGGCTGCACTGGAAAGCACCCGGCGCGAAGATCCCCGGCCGAGTGGGACTCGCGGCTTTCGACTTCGATCCCGGAACCCTCGTTCTGACCGAGGCGGGATCGAAGAAGCGCGCATCCCTCTATGCCGTCGCCGGCGAAGAGGCCCTCGCCGAGCACGACCCCGGCGGGCTCGAGGTGTTGGACACCGACCTCGAGACCTTCGCCTCGGCCGTGCGCTCGAGGAGCCACACGCTCAAACGCGCGCTCACCGATCCCCGGATCCTGGCAGGGATAGGCAACGCCTACTCGGACGAGATTCTCCATCGGGCGTGCCTGTCGCCGTTCAAGCGAACGCGCGACCTCGGCGAGGACGAGGTCGCGCGCCTGTTCGAGGCCACTCGAGCCGTTCTGAACGAGTGGACCGCCCGGCTGACCGAGGAAGCTAGACGCAATCGGGACGGCTTCCCCGCCAAGGTCACCGCCTTCCGCCCCGAAATGGCGGTTCACGGCAAACACAGGGAGCCCTGCCCGGCCTGTGGCTCGCCCGTGCAGCGCATCGTCTACGCATCCAACGAGGCCAACTACTGCGCCTCCTGCCAGACCGGGGGCAAGATTCTGGCCGATCGGGTCTTGTCCAAGCTCCTCAAGGACGACTGGCCCCGAACGCTCGAAGAGCTCGAAGAGCGGCGCCTCTAGCCGGTCTCGGTAAGGCGAATCCACGCAAGTTCGCTAAGATGACCATCATGTCGACGACGTCCAAACAGGTCGGGCAGACGATCTTCACCCGCTGGGTTTCGCGCCTGCGGTTCCCTCAGCTCTTCACCTTCACCGCCGCCCTCTTCTTTGTCGACTTCCTGATTCCGGACCTGATTCCCTTCCTGGACGAGATCCTCCTCGCCGCCGCGACTCTTCTCCTCGCCAATCTGAAGGACAAGACAGCCGTCCCGGAAGTCGAGAAACCCCCCGAGAAGGACATCACGCCCCGCGACTGATCCCTGATCCGTCTCCCGCTGCCCGCGTTCACTCAGCCGGCGCGTAGGAAGTGCCATCGAAGCCGTTCGCCACTCGGACTGCGCTCGAATACCACGGGTTCTATTCGCCGCCTAAACTCGCGCAACAGGGAGGCCGCACCGGCGCCCTCGGCGGCTCGCTCCAGGACATCGGCGGCGTCGGAACCGGCCTTGGTGATGTAGGCCTGCCAAACGGCTTCGCGCACCGGCATGGTGGTCATCGAGACGTTCGGGATCTTGCGCGCGCCGGTCCTCAGAACCCCGAGCTTGCGTTTGAGAACCGCGGGATCCTCGACGGTGTCGCGCTGGTAGCCGGTATACGGCTTGGGAATCAAGATGTTGACACCGAGATGGATATTGCCGATGACTCCCGATGGGGCCAACTCTTCAAGCATGATCTCGCGGCATCGTCTGGCGATCGCCAGAATCGCGTCCACGTCGCTGTCGGTCTCACCCGGAAGGCCGACGATGAAATAGAGCTTGAGCTGGGTGAATCCGGCGCGAAAGATCAGCCTGACCTTGTCAAGCAGCATCCTGTTTGGCACCGGCTTGTTGAGCTTGATCCGCAGCTCGTCGCTACCGGTCTCTGGGGCCAAGGTGATCGAACGATCGCCCGATGCGGCCAGGGCCGCGAGGACGCTCTCGTTCACGGCCGGAATCCGAACCGAGGAGACCGAAGTGCGAAAACCGAGCTCGTTGGCGCTCAGGAGAATCCTTTCGAGCTCCGGATGATCGCCGACGGCAGTGGCCACGAACCCGAGCTGGTCGGTGACCGGCCGCGCCCCCGCGAGCGCTCCGAGAATGAACTCGGTCGGGTGCCAGCGGAAGCGGCCCATGCCGAAGGTCGCCCAGCAGTACATGCACTTCTCGGGACAGCCTCGAGACATCTCGAGCAGAAACTTGTTGGCGAACTCGGTGTGCGGTGTGACAATCGCGGTGGTCGGCAGGTGGCCCGGCTCGAGCATCTGCTCGGCGCTCAACTCGAGTTTGGCCAGTTTTTGAAACGCCGGGCCCCGATCTCGAGTGGCTTCCGGATGGTGGAGCTCGGGGATGAAGAATCCCGGCTTGCCGGCAAGCCGCTCGAGCACCGCCTGGCGGCTCTCTTCCTCCAGTGCCGGCAGGAGCTCGGGCAGAAGATTCTCAGCGGCGCCGAGGGCGAAAACATCCACGAACTCGGCCAGCGGCAGGGGATTGATCGATGCGCACGCTCCGCCGACGATGATCACGGGGTCATCGGCTCTCCGCCGGCTGCGGCGCAGGGGGATCCCTGAGCGATCGAGCATCTGCAACAGGTGAACGTAGTCGCCCTCGAAGGAGACCGAGAACGCGATCGCACCGAACGCCGAAAGCGGCGTGTCGAGCTCCACCGACCTCGGCTCCCCCGAGCCGTCGGCGAAGAAGCGCTCGCAAGACCAGTCCTCTGCCCGGTGAATCAGGGTATAGAGGCGCTGGAGGGCCAGCGACGACATGCCCAGGTGGTAGCTGTTGGCGTACGCCAGCGCGAGACTGTAGCGCCCGTGGGGCGAGAAGCGCTCGACCGGGCGTTCTTCGGCGCGGTGCGCGCTCCAGTTCTGGCTCATCTGGGGTAAGGGCTTCTCTCCGCGGCTCGGGCGGGCGTTGGTCGTCATTCTAGCCGCCCCCCGCGTCACCAGGGGTCGGATAGAGTCTCCTGCCGGTGTTCGCGCCGAGAGATCCGGGCTCGAATTCATACCGTATAGCTTGCTGACGCCATGATCGTCGCCGACACGAAAACGCCGACCCTGTTAGTTCTGACCCGGGGACCTCGCCCGGAGAGCCGCCGCAAGCGTCTTCTGCCCGGGCGGCTCGCCCACGTCGAAACGGAGTTTCACCAACAGAGCCTCGCGGAAACCATTCGCTGCGGCCGGCAGCTGGGCTGCCGGATCGTCGTCTCCTGTCCACGAGGCCTCGACTTGCCCGAAGACGTTCGACTCGTCCCTCAGGCCGGGCGCACTTTCGGCGAGCGCTTCGCGGGCGCTCTCGAGCACGCGCGCGCCATAGGCTCAGGGCCGGTATTGGTCGTCGGCACCGACACCCCCGGGCTCGGCACCCGAGTCCTGAAGGAGTCGCTCGCGCGCCTCGAGGCCGAACCCGACAGCGTCGTCCTGGGTCCCGCGATCGACGGCGGTTTCTACTTGCTGGCATTCAACGGGGCCCTGGACGGGATCGATTGGGAACGGGTCTCCTGGTGTTCGGGGAGAACTCGCGCGACGCTTCGCGCCCGAATCGAGGCCGTCGGCCGGAAGGTCCGCTTTCTAGAGCCGCGGGCCGACCTGGACCGCGCGCCCGACATGGAGCGCTGGTTGGCGAGTGGCCGCGGAGAAGAGCGCTGGCGCATCCAGGCCGCTCGCATCATTCGACTTCTGGCCGAGCGACTCCTCCTGGAGTTGCCTGCCCCGTTCTTGCCCTTCGACGCACCGATACCGGCCACCGTTTCGGGCCGCGCACCGCCACGCTAGCTCCTTCTTCTCGCACCGCTTCCGCAGCCAATTGCCGGCTCCGGAGAACCTCAGGCCGCCTCAGATCAAGAAGGAGTGGAGCATCATGGCTCTAGCGAACGTCGAAAAAGTCGTCAAGGATCGTTACCGAAAAGGTGCCCAGAACCAGGTCGCCGAGCTCTGCTGTCCGGTGGACTACGATCCCCAATACCTCGAAGTCATTCCCAAGAAGGTCCTCGAGCGTGACTATGGTTGCGGCGACCCGAGCCGGCATCTGAATCCCGGTGAGACCGTGCTCGACCTGGGAAGCGGCACCGGCAAGATCTGCTTTATCGCCGCTCAGGTGGTCGGGCCGGAGGGTCGTGTCATCGGCGTCGACATGACGCCCGAGATGCTCGAAGTCGCGCGTGAGTCGGCGCCCGTGGTCGCCGAACGGCTCGGCTACGCCAACGTCGAGTTTCGTCGGGGCCGCATTCAGGACCTATCCCTGGACTGGGACCTGCTCGAGCGCGAGCTCGCCGCCCAACCGATTACCAACGCCGAATCGCTGTTCGCCGCAGAGCATCGAGCCGACGACCTTCGGCGGGAGCGGCCGTTGGTCACAGACGAGTCGGTGGACGTAGTGGTTTCCAACTGCGTCCTCAACCTGGTCGAGAACGCAAAGAAGCAGAAGCTGTTCGCGGAGATCTACCGCGTCCTCAAAACCGGCGGCCGGGCGGTGATCTCCGATATCGTCAGCGACGAGCCGGTGCCAATCGAGATGCAGAAGGACCCCGAGCTGTGGAGCGGCTGCATCTCCGGCGCTTTCACCGAGCATGGCTTCCTCGAGGCCTTTGAGCGGGCCGCCTTTCACGGCATCCGCATCCTGGAGCGCGACCGGAACCCGTGGCGCGTCGTCGAAGGGCTCGAGTTTCGCTCGCTCACCGTCGAAGCCTTCAAGGGCAAGGAGGGCGCCTGCCTCGAACGCAACCAGGCCGTGGTCTACAAGGGGCCGTTCAAGGAAGTCCTCGACGACGATGATCACCGCTTGGAGCGCGGTCGGCGCTACGCGGTCTGCGACAAGACCTACCGGCTGTACTCGACCGCGCCGTACGCCGAGTCTTTCGAATTCATCGATCCTCTCGAGGAAATCCCGCTCGACGCCGCACAGCCCTTTGATTGTTCCCGGACCGTGCTGCGCCACCCAAGAGAGACCAAGGGCGAGGACTACGAAGTCACGACAGAGCCGGTCCCGTGCTGTGAGCCCGGAGACGGCTGCTGCTGATGCCCGACTTGTCGCCGGCGACCCCGGCCGAGGCATCGAGTACCGCCCCCTGGGTCGAGTTGCGCTCTCTCGACACACTCTGGTTCCAGGTTTCGGGAACCGTCTGCAACCTGGCTTGCACGCACTGTTTCGTGTCGAGCTCGCCGACCAACCATACCCATGAAGCGCTGTCCCTGGCCGAGATCGTTCCCTACCTCGAAGAAGGCTCTGCTCTGGGTGTCAAGGAGTACTACTTCACGGGCGGCGAGCCGTTTCTGAATCCCGAGATGGAGCAGATCCTGGAGAAGACCCTGGAGTACGGCCCGGCCACGGTCCTGACCAACGGGCTGCTGCTCAACCCCGACCGCTGCCGGAAGCTCGCTCGAATGGCTCGCGATTGCCGCTACTCCCTAGACTTTCGTGTCTCGCTCGACGGCTATTCTGCCGCCACTAACGATCCGATTCGAGGGGCGGGCACTTTCGAGCGGATTCTCGCGGGGATCTCGAACCTCTTCAAAGCAGGGCTCAACCCGGTGATCACCGTGACCGAGGTCTACGATGACAACGGCTCGATCGAGGGCAAGACTCGATTCTTCGCTCTCCTGGCGGAGCTCGGCATCGAGAAGCCCCGGCTCAAGATGCTGCCGGTCTTTCGAATCGGAGCCGAGGCCGAGCGCACCGGAGCCTACGAAAGCTGGCAGCGACTGCGCACCAGCGACAAGCCGGGAAGCTGGGACCACCTCCAGTGCTCGAGCTGCCGGATGGTGACCGACCAGGGGGTCTGGGTCTGTCCCATACTGGTCAACGAGCCCGACGGGAAGATGGGGGCAGAGCTGGCCGACACTCTGAACGCCTTTGCCATGACCCACTCCGCCTGCTGGACGTGTCACGTCTACGGCGTGAGCTGCAAGACCTGAGATTCGTCATGGACCGCGACGACGAGAAGCTGACTGCCCATCGCGGCCTGGCGACCTGGGGCGAGAAGCTCGTGCCGCTCGGCCGGTTTCACGAGGCCACCGCCCACGCCGGACGGGTTCTGGATGGCGCCGATCGCGAGCGGGAAAGACGGGCCTTTGCCGCGCGGCGCCCGGATTCGACCACCGTAGAGGGTCCCTATACTCGTGTCGCGGTCTTTGGTGGTGTCTACAACAACCACTGCGCTCTGGAAGCACTGCTCCAGGCTGTCCGTGACGATGCCGTCGAGGCTGTCTATTGCCTCGGCGATCTGGGCGGCTTCGGGCCGAGCCCGGAGAGAGTTCGACCGCTTCTGGAGCAGGGTGGCGTTCTCGCCATCCAGGGCAACTACGAGGAGTCTCTTGCCGCCGGCCACGACGACTGCAACTGCGGATACACCGACCCACGCGACAATCACTTCGCCGAGATCTCCTATAGCTACACCGCGGCCAGGACCTCGGCGGAGTTCAAGCGCTGGATGGGTGATCTTCCGCCCCGCCGGCGCGTCTGGGTCGGAAACCGCGAGTTCCTCTTGGTTCACGGCTCGCCGCGAAGGGTCAACGAGTTTCTTTTCGCCTCGACGTCGCCGGACCCGTTTCTCGAGGTACTGCTCGATCAGGAAGGCGCCGACGGCCTGCTCTTCACCCACACCGGCCTGCACTGGCACCGCCGGTTGCCCTCCGGCAGAGATGCCATCAACGCCGGAGTCATCGGACGGCCCGCCAACGACGGTCGGACCTCGGTTTGGTATACGCTGATCGAGGCCTCTGGGGACGATGTCTCGATCACCCTGAAACCGCTCGACTACGACTATCAGAAAC
The DNA here is from genome assembly GCA_024224155.1 of bacterium. Taxonomy (NCBI): domain Bacteria; species bacterium. The sequence goes on along the minus strand of JAAENP010000005.1, from coordinate 56,904 downwards.
TGATCATCGAAATGCGCGCCGAGGAGCTTCCCGAGGAGTTCATCGAGACCATTGCCACGGGCTGGTGGACGACCTGTCTCGAGATCTTGCCGGCCAAAGAGCGCGCGCTCTCACGCTATTGAGACGAACTCAGATGAGAGCCGCAAAGCCACACTCGATCGCGATTCTGGGAGCCGGGCCGACGGGCCTCGAGGCGGCGCTGGCCGCGGCCGAGCGCGGCCTGGCCTTCACCCTCTACGAGGCCGCCGAAGGCGTTGCCGGTCACGTCCGAGACTGGAGCCACGTCGAGCTCTTCTCGCCCTGGGCGTACGACGTTTCTCAGCGCGCGCGTCGAGCACTTTCGGCCGCGGGAGTCGGGCTCCCCGATCCGAACGACTCCACCTGCCCGACCGGGGCGGAACTCGTCGAGCGCGTGCTCAAACCGCTCGGTGACCTGGCCCAGATCCGCCCCCATCTTCGCACCGGAGTGAAAGTCGTGAGCGTCGGCCGGGAAGGCCTATTGAAGCACGAGGAGATCGCGACCGAAGCGCGCCGAGAACGGCCATTTCGGCTCTTGCTCAGAGACACCTCCGGGCGCGAATGGACGGAAAGAGCGGATGCCGTGCTCGACTGCACCGGCTCCTACGGCCAGCCCAATGCGCTGGGAGACGGCGGCATTGCCGCCCCCGGTGAGGCTCCGCTCGACGACCAAATCCGCCGCACGATTCCCGATCTAGAGGCAGAAGGCGGGCAGTGGGCCGGACGGACGATCCTTGTGGTCGGTGCCGGCCACTCGGCTCTCACCGCGGTCTCCGACCTTGCCAAGCTCGCCGAGGAGGCGCCGGCCACATCGGTGGTGTGGGCTCTGCGCCGTGAGCATCCCAGCTGGCACGTTGATCCGAAGGACCCTCTGCCGGCGCGATCGCGGCTCGCCGAGCGGGCCCACCAGTTCCTGGCAGGCGAGTCGCCGGCGATTCACCCAATCAGCGGCGTCGTGGTGGAATCCGTCAGCCGCGACGGAAACCGGTTCGCAGTCGGCCTGCGCCGCACGGATGGCACGGTCGAAACCGTCCATGTCGACAAGATCCTGTCGCTAACCGGCTCCGTCGGCGACCACGATCTCTACCGACAGCTACAGATTCACGAATGCTATGCCACCCACGGACCGATGAAGCTGGCGGCGGCCCTGCTCGGATCGTCCGGATCGTCGAGCGCAGACTGTCTCGACCAGCAGAGTCAGGGCGCCGAGACCCTGCTCAACCCCGAGCCCAACTTCTTCATCCTTGGAGCCAAGTCCTACGGGCGCAACCCGTCGTTCTTGATGCGACTGGGCTGGCAGCAGGTCGACGAGGTCTTCGAGCTGCTCGATGCGCCGGAGGCCGAGGCGGCCGCCGAGCCCGATCCAAACTAGACCGGATCAGTCGTCCAGGCGCAGGCGCCAGGCGCCTCGTCCGTGCGTAAAGGCGAACAGATAGCGGGCTCCACCGGGGGTCTCGATGTAGCTGATCCACTCGGTCACCGCCGGCGGCAGACCGCTTGCCTCGACACCCCAGGTCGAGCCGCCGTCGGCAGAGGCAAATACTCCGAGGTCGGTGCCCAGGAAGATCTGTCCGGATTCGGCCGGGTCGACCACGATCGAGTGCACCGGCAGATCCGGGAGCGCGCCCGCGCCGCTGCCGTCCAGGGCGCTCCAGGTCATTCCCGCATCCTCGCTCTTCCAGACGTGCTCGCCGTTGAATGTCGCGTAGGTCGCGTAGACGATGTCCAGGTTCTCCGGATCGAAGGCGATCGATGATACGAAACCGGAACGCAGTCTCGTTCCCGGCCAGTCGTCGGTGCTGCCGGCGAGTGTGGCTTGGTCGTTGGTGTGGATCCAGCCGTTGTCGGTGCCGACGATAACCAAATCCGACCGGCCCGGGGCCACGGCGACGGCACTCACCTTGCCGGCGCTCGACAACGGCGCCGAGGCCGCCCTCCAACCCAAGGCTCCGTCATCGGTTCGCCACAGCCGGCGCCCGCCCAGCCACAGCCGCTGGGGTTGATTCGGATCCATGACGAGTGGCGAAATAAACAGGAAGTTCGGGCCGACGGCACGGAAACTCGCTGTGTTGTTGGTCTCGAGATCGCTGATGCCATCGATCGCCTCGGAGAAACTGGCTCCGCCGTCGATCGATTTGCGCACTCGACCATTCTGAGAGGTGACGTAGATGATCCGGTTGTCGCCGGGGTGGATCGCGGAATAGCCTCCGTCCCCGCCGGAGATCGTCACCCAACCGTTCGCTCCGAAGCTCTCGTCTCCCAGGACTGTGCCGTTGTCCTGCGCTCCGGCGATAAATCGTCGGGCGTCTGGCGTCGCGGTGCCGTGGTAGAACTGGGTTACGCCGTAGTTTCTGTTGAGCGACTTCCAATCGCCCCCGTTCGACCCGGGAGTGCACACCGCCAGCGGATCGCTCGGTATGGCCACTCGCGGGTTGCGCAACTCATAAACGCCGCCGTCATTGAGCGCGTACAGACGCCTGCCGTTCTTGGGATGAAAGACCACCGCGTGTTGGTCGGCGTGCACCGAGTTCGGTATCGGCGGATCACTCCACCAGTAGGTCACCGGGTTGAAGGAGGCGCCACCGTCGTCGGAACGAAAAAGGTCTACCCCGCCTACCCAGATCCGGTCGGCATTCCCCGGATCGACCGCGATCAGGTTCACGTACCAACCCATGGCAAAAAAGCCATTGGTACCCTGAAAACCGCACTCTTCCAGGAAGGCAATAATCGGATTGGAGAGAACGACCCGGTCGATCTTGCGCCCGCCGCTGTTGCGCAATCGTGCTTCCCAGGTGCCTTCGAGGCCGCCAGCGGTCGAACGGAAGACCGCATGCAGAGCTTGCTCGAAGTTCCCTCCGGGGCCCGGCACGTTGCTGGCAGAAAGGGCGTAGACCACGTCCGGGTCCGAGGGCGCAATGGCCAAGGACGTGCGCCCCATGCCTGGCTCGGAGAGCACTTCCCGCCACTCCTTGCTGTCCTCCGCGCGGCGATTGCGAAGCACGGTCGCCTGCTCGAGAGTGCCACAGGAGGCGAAGAGCGTATCGGTACCGTTCGCGGTCGATAGCACCAGGTCGAGACAGCCGCCGCGAGCCTTGGATCTCAAGATCCTCTTCCACTTTCGCCCGGCGTTGGTTGAGCGAAAGACCCCCTTCCGAGTCGCCGCGTAGATTCGATCGCTCGCCCGCGGACTGACCACCAGGTCGTTCACCCACTGAAACGACTCCTTGCGGGTCTTCCGGAGGAGCTCCCAGGTCGCGCCCGCGTCCGTGGTCTTGAAGATGCCGCCGCCCCGCAGAGGCAAAGACGTCTGGCGCACGACCTCGCGGAAATAACCCTCGCCGGTGCCCGCGTAGAGGGTGTTCGGGTCCTCGGGGTCCATGGCCAGTGAATTGACGGCCAGGTTCGAGAGCCGGTCGCCCACCGGCTGCCAGCTCTTGCCGCGGTTCTTGCTCTTCCAGATACCGCCCGAGACCCCACCCGCGTACATGATCTTCGGTCTCTTCGGGTTGATCGCCAGAACTCGCGTGCGCCCCCCGATATTGCCCGGTCCCAACCACTCCCAAGCGGTCGCAGCCTCGAGCTCCAAGGAGCTCCCGGCTTTGGCCACTTTGGAGGGTCTTCTGCTACTGACGCGAAGACGCGGCATCCGGGCGACCTGCTCCTCCGCCAGCCGGTAGGCACGCACTGAGTCAAAACCGGCTGAGCCATCGGGCCGAACACTCGATCCGAGACGCTTGGCCCGATAGTAGGCAAGGGCTTGATCGGGCGCATCGAAGGGGCGCGGATTCGCCCGTGCCCGACCGGCCTTCCGCTCGATCCGCTCGTGGATCTCGGCGCCCTGCAGCGACGCCGCTCCTTGCCCGGCCTCGCCCGCTTGCCCACCTCCCATGACGGCCGCGAGCGCCAGGAGCGCGACCAGGCTTGCGCTGACGTGTATTCTCTTCATCGAGCCAGCTCCTTCGGCGAAGATCGCACCGGATCGAGAGCGTTCTCCGCCAACCATTCCGGCAGCGCGGCGACCGTATCGAGACACTCGAGGGGTCCGCTACCAAGCAGCACGTCCCGCGCCGTGGTGCCACTGGCCACACCCACCGACGCAACACCCGCGTTGGTCGCCATCTGCAGATCGTGGACGGCGTCGCCGACCATCAGTGCCTCTTCCGGACGCACGCCGAGCTCGTTCAGGATGCCGAGAAGCATGTCCGGGCTGGGTTTGCTGGCCGCTTCGTCGACGGTTCGGCTGGCCTGGAAGAAACGGCCCAGGCCGGTGCGCTCGAGATCAGTGGCGAGCCCCCTCCTGCTCTTCGCCGTAGCCACGGCCAGCAAACGACCCTCCTCGGCAAGGCCTTCGAGCAATCCCTCGACGCCTTCGAACAGCACCGGCTCGTCGACGTAGCGTCCGAACCAGAGCCTCCGGTAGACCTCGACGATTCTGCCGAAGGTCTCCTCGCTACACCCCGGACAGAACGAATCCACCGTTTCGCGGATGCCCAGGCCGATGGCCGAGCGGATATTGGCTTCGTCCGCCGGCGGCAATCCCAGCTCGTCGAGCGTCGCCTGCGTGCAACCCACGATGGTGGCAATCGAATCCAAAAGTGTGCCGTCCCAATCGAATACAACCAGCCTGTAAAGAGACCCCGCCACTCCGGCAAGCTTACGCTATTCGTCGCCGAGGGGACCGTAGACCAGTCCGCCGACAACCGAGGCCTTAGCGTGTGGCGGCGTGTCGGCGCGTGCCTCGGTGACGAGGCGGTTCTCGACCACCGTACCCGATGGCAGGTTCACCGAGAAGCCGATCACCGAATCCCGAACTCTGGCACCGGCGCCGATCGAGGCCCCGGAGAGGACCAATGACCGGCGAACCCGCGCGCCCGCAGAGATCTTGGTGCCCGCTTCCAGCACGGATCCTCGGACCGAGGCTTCCGGGTCCACCTCGGCTTCCGAGCTCCACCAACCGCGCCGGCGCCAGCCGCTCTTGCCCGCCCAACCGATGACCCCTTGCAGATAGCGCCTCGGAGTTCCGAGATCGAACCACAGGTCCGAGCTCTCGACGGCGTCTATGCGTTCACCGCTCTCGACCAATGGTTGATACAGGTCGAGGATGAAATCGGACGGTGAGGGGGGAACTCTCTCCACGAGTTCCGGCGAAAGGACATGGGCGCCGGCAAAGACCCTTCGCCTGGTCTCCTTGGATTCCTGGGGCTCATCCGGGGCTGTTTTTCTGAACGACACCACTCTGCCATCGCGCTCGATGCCGATGCCGCCACCGTAGTCGCCGACTCGCGCTCGCGAGGAAACCATCAGAGTCGCCCTTGGCTGGTGTTTCTGGTGGTGCCGAAGGAGCTTGGCAAGCGGCCATCGCGCGAGGCTGTCGCCATTGAGCACGAGCACGACTTCGGATGGGGCGAGAAACTCTCGAAGTGGACCCAGAGCACCGAGCGTTCCCCGGATCTCCTCCTCGCGCGAGTAACGAATTGGCATGCCCTCGAAATCCGAGCCGAACCGAGAGGCGATCTTCTCCCCTTGATAGTGAAGATTGATCGCGGCTGCCTCGCAACCACGCTTTTGCAGCGCCTGCAAAGTGTGGCCCAAGACCGGCAGGCCGGCCACGGGAAGCAGGGGTTTCGGCAAGGAAAGCGTCAGCGGACGGAGCCCGGTGCCTAACCCGGCAGCAAGGATGACGGCCCGAAAACGCGCCGGCTTCAAGGGAAGACCATGTCCTCGGGCGCTTCGGGATGGTCTTGCCTGTACTCCCGGTAGAGCTCGAGGTAGTTGCCGCGCTCGGCCTCGGTGGGCGAAAACCCGAAGCGCTTCGCTACCTGGGCCGCCTTCGAGCCCTCGAACTCGACGAAGTCGCCGATCGGCGTATGGTCGAGGCACACCGAGACGCCACCCAACCGCCAGGTCTCGCGAAACTTCTCATAGCGGCGATTGATCTCGTACCCCAGCGCCCGAAGAATCGCGATTACCTCTTCGTGGTCGTCGACCCCGACCTCGCGCTCGGTGCGGATCTTCGTACCCTCCTCGAAGCGCGCGGGTCCCTTGAAGGTGAGGTGCGCCTCCGTTCCCTGGGCGCGAACTCGCAGTAACTCGCCGCGCTCCTGGAGGTCACCTTTTCGGTCGAACACCCAGTTGGTCTCCTTGGCCGAAGCCGAGACCCTTTCCGCTTCGGCCTCGATCAGGCGTTCGCGCAAACGGCTGAGGTCTTCACAGCGAAACTTGATCTCGCGCTCTTCCGTGCCTTCCGTCGCGCGGTCGTTGTTCTCCTGCGACACCGGCTGACTAGATCTCCGCGACCCGATCGAGCAGGCGCACGGTCGTACGGATGCCGTTGTAAAAATGGCTGATGTTGAACTTCTCGTTGGGCGAATGCAGCCGGTCATCGCTGAGCCCAAAGCCCATCAGCAACACCGGCACCGCCAGAACCTCTGAGAACGTGCCCACGATCGGAATCGAGCCGCCCTCGCGAATCAGCACTGGTTTTCTGCCCCAAATATCTTCCTGCGCTGCCATGGCGGCTTCGACAATCGGGCCCTCGGCATCGATCAGCACCGGACCGGCACCATGATTCCAACTCACCGAAACCCGCACTCCCGCCGGCGCGATCGACTCGACATAGTCTGCGAACAACTTCGCGATCCTGTCGGGATCCTGATTCGGCACCAGGCGCATGGAGACCTTGGCACCGGCCCAACCAGGCAGCACGGTCTTTGCGCCCTCCCCTTGATAACCGCCGAAAATGCCGTTGACGTCGCAAGTGGGCCGGGCCCAGGATCGCTCCAGCGTCGAGTAACCCTCTTCGCCGAAAGTCTCCGAGATTCCGAGCTCCTCGCGATAGGCGTCGTCATCATGAGGCAACGCGGCGAACGCCTCGCGCTCCCACTCCTCGAGCGGCAACACCTCGTCATAGAAACCCGGGATCCTCACCTTACCGGTCTTCTGGTCGAGCAACCGCGCGAGGATATACGCGAGCGCGTTCGCCGGATTGGCGACGGCGCCCCCGAAGGTCCCCGAGTGCAGATCCCGGTTCGGACCGTCTACGCGAATCTCCATGTAGGCAAGGCCTTTGAGGCCGTATAGAAGCGACGGTTGCCCGGGCGCGAACATCGACGAATCCGACACTACGATCGCGTCACAGGCCAACTTCTCGGCGCCGTTCTCGCGTACGAAATGCTCGATCGATTCGCCTCCCGATTCCTCCTCGCCCTCGATCACGAACTTGACGTTGATCGGAAGTGAGCCGCGCTCCGCCAGCATCGCAGCTACGGCCTTGATGTGCGCGAACGACTGGCCTTTGTCGTCGGTTGCGCCGCGGGCCACCAACAGGTCGCCTTCTTCGGTCGGCTCGAACGGCGGGTTGCGCCACTCCTCGATCGGGTCCGGCGGCTGCACATCGTAGTGACCGTAGAAGAGGATGGTGGGTTTGCCTTGCGCTCCGAGCCACTCCGCGTAGACCAGCGGATAGCGCTCGGTGGAAATGATCTCCGCGTCCAGACCGGCAGCGTCGAACTGGGCTTTCAGGAACGCCGCACACTTGTGCACGGCATCGGCGTAGGCCGGGTCGGTCGAGATCGAAGGTATCCGCAGATAGTCCTTGAGCTGCCCCAGATATCCGGGCTTCTCGCCGTCCACGCGAGTCAGCACATCGTTCGAATCTGTCGCCATTCGTCACACCTCCAAGAAAACGGCAGTCAGTCTAGCAGAGGTCAACTGGGGGCTCTGGTGGCGCCGGGGTCAGTTTCCGCAGACGTGAGAGCCCTACTAGATTCACCGAAAAATGAGCGACGGTCGGCGCCAGAAGGTTGCCCCGCCAGATCATGAGAGCCCCCAAGGCAGCTCCCGCCAGCAGAGCAAATACCGTCCACAAGCGGAACTCCCGCCCCGGACCCATATGAAGCAGAGCGAAGAACAGCGTCGCGGGCAGAATCCCCCACTGGGACTGAACCGCACCTCGGAAGAAGAGCTCTTCGGCGAAGCCGGAGAGAACCGCCAGCGTGACAACCTCGGCGCCGCTCAGCGGCCCGACCGTCTCGGCGATGGTTCTTTCGAGCGCTCGAGCACTCGGCAACAGATGCAACCCGAGCTGCCAGAGCCCGATCACGGCGGCCGCTGCAGCGGCGCCAACCGCTAGATCCAGGAGCCAGGTCGTGCGATCAAGAAACAAGGCCATCGGAATCAAGCCATCGCGCAGCCCTAGCCACAAGACCGCCGCCACCGCCAGCACCAGATAGATCCACGAGCCCCAGCGAAGGAGCGCACCGGACGGCATCGGCTGCTGGTCTTCAGGCAACTGGCGCCAACTCGAGCCGTCGGGGGCCTATTCGGCGTCGGGCTCGGCGGGAGTCGTCGTCAGCTGGGCGAGCTCCGCCGGTTCTTCCTCTCCACCTTCGGCGAGGTCGTCTCCCTCGTTTCGTTCGGCGAGCTTCGCGACCGCCACCACCCGGTCGTCGGCACCGAGGTCCATGAGCTTGACCCCCTGAGTCGAGCGGCCACTGACGCGCACGCCGTCGACTCCGATCCGAATGATCTTGCCCTCCTGGGTGATCAACATCAGGCCATCGTTCGCCACGACCTGGCGAGTGCCTATGACCTCCCCGGTCTTCTCCGAGACCTTGAGGTTTATGATCCCCTTGCCGCCGCGGCTCTGGATGCGGTACTGAGAGGCCACGGTGCGTTTGCCGACTCCACGCGCGGTCAGCGACAAGAGCTCGCCGCCCTCGGGGTCGAGAGACTCCATGGCGACCACTCGATCGTCCTTGCGGAGACGGATTCCGCGCACCCCCCTCGTGGCCCGGCCCATCGGCCTGGCGTCCGACTCGGCGAATCGGATCGCGAAGCCCTTTGCCGTTGCCAGCAGGATGGACCTCGAGCCATCGGTCATGCGGACCCCCAGGAGCCGGTCGCCCTCGTCAACGTTGATCGCCCGAATGCCACCGGCACGGGGTCGCGAGTACTCCATGAGCGCGGTCTTCTTGATGGTCCCGCTCTCGGTCGCAAAAACCAGGAACTGGTCCTCTGTGAACTCACGCACGGCTACCGTCGTCGCGACTCTCTCGTCGCCGGCCAGGTGGAGCAGGTTGACGATCGCCTTGCCTCGCGAGGCCGGACCCATCTGCGGAATCTCGTGAACCTTGAGCCAGTGGACCTGTCCCGTTTCGGTGAAAACCAGAATGTAGCTGTGCGCGGTGGCGACGTAGAGATGCTCGACGAAGTCGCCCTCTTTCGCCACCATGCCCCGCCGACCCTTACCGCCCCGATTTTGCGCTCGGTAGAGCGACAGCGGGGACCGCTTAACGTAACCCGCATTGGTCACGGTGATCACCATCTTCTCGTCGGCAATCATGTCTTCGACCGTGATGTCTTCCTTCTCGGAGATGATCTCGGTACGCCGCGGATCGCCGTAGCTCTTCCGGATCTCGAGCAGCTCCTGGCGAATCTGGGCCAAGACCAGTTCGTCGGACGCAAGCAGAGCTCTGAGGCGCTCGATCAGAGCGGTGAGTTCCTTGTACTCCTCGACCACCTTCTCGCGCTCGAGGCCGGTGAGCTTCTGCAACCGCATGTCCAGGATCGCCTGGGCCTGGGGCTCGCTCAGCGAGAACTCGGCAATCAGGCGCTCCCTTGCCCCCGCCGGAGTGCGGCTCGAACGAATCGCGGTGATGATCTCGTCGAGCTGGTCGAGGGCCTTGAGGATTCCCTCGAGGATGTGAGCTCGCTCTTCGGCTTTGCGCAAATCGTAGCGAGTTCGTCGAACCACCACGGTTTTGCGGTGATCCAGGAAATGCTCGAGCATCTCGAGCAGGTTCAACACCCTGGGCTGGTTGTCGACGATCGCCAGCAAGATGATCCCGAAGGTGGTTTGCATCGGAGTCAGCTTGTAGAGCTTGTTGAGGATGATCTCGGCGATCTGTTCGCGCTTGATATCCACGACGATCCGAATACCGTCGCGATCGGATTCGTCGCGCAGGTCTGTGATCCCCTCGATCCTCTTCTGATGAACCAGGTCCGCGATCTTCTCCAGCAGCCTGGCCTTGTTCACCTGGTACGGCAGCTCGGTGATGATGATCGACTGCTTGTCGCCCCGCTTTCGGGTCTCGATGGCCGCCCGCGCCCGCACCTGGATGCTGCCGCGCCCGGTGGCATAGGCATTGCGGATGCCCTGTCTGCCATGGATGAATCCCGCAGTCGGAAAATCCGGTCCTGGAACGACCCGGAGCAGATCCTCCATGCCGGCGTCGCGCTGGTCGATGAGAAGCACCAGCGCGTCGATGATCTCCGCCAAGTTGTGCGGGGGAATGTTGGTGGCCATACCCACCGCAATACCGGCGGCGCCGTTGACCAGGAGGTTCGGGACACGGGCGGGCAACACCACCGGCTCCTGCAGTGAGCCGTCGTAGTTGAGCACCCAATCTACGGTTTCCTTGTCGATGTCCTCGCGCAGGGTCTCCTCGGCCAGTTTCGTGAGCCGAACTTCGGTGTAGCGCATCGCCGCCGCACTGTCACCATCTATGGATCCGAAGTTGCCCTGACCGTCGACCAGTGGATAGCGCATGGAAAAGTCCTGCGCCAAACGCACTACCGTGTCGTAGATCGCCGAGTCGCCATGGGGGTGGTACTTACCCATGACGTCACCGACAATGCGAGCCGACTTCTTGTACGGTCGGTTCGAGCGGTTGCCGCTCTCCCACATGCCGTAGAGAACTCGCCGATGGACCGGCTTCAAACCGTCACGAACATCGGGCAGCGCTCGGCCCACGATCACGCTCATGGCGTAATCGATGTAGCTGCGCTTCATTTCATCTTCGATATCGACGACCACGGAATCGTCGAACGGAAGCAGTCGATCTTGCTCGCTCATTCCTCGCTTACCTTTTGTCCGCTAGGCCGACCACCTAGATGTCGAGATTCACCACGTTGAGTGCGTTCGAGATGATGAACTCACGGCGCGGTTGCACCTGGTCACCCATGAGAACGGTAAAGATCTCATCGGCGCCAACCTCGTCCTCAACGGAGACCTTGAGCAGGCGGCGCTTTTCAGGATTCATCGTCGTCACCCAGAGTTGCTCGGCGTTCATCTCGCCCAAGCCCTTGTAGCGCTGAACTGAAAGCCCCTTCTTGGCACCGTCCAGGATTGCTTCGAGCGTTTCCTCGAGGGTCAAGTACTGGGTCTCTTCATCTCCTTGGCGCAGTATGAACTCGTCCGCCTCGATCGCGGCCATTCCGACCTTGTTGCGGTGCATCGAGCGATACTCCGCGGCCGAAATCAGCTCCCAATCGAAACGGACCCTCCGTTCGACGCCATCCCGCCGGCTGACGAAGGAAATCACCGAGGTTCCGTGCTCTTCGTCCTCCTCCACATCCACGGCGTGAAAACCCGAAGCCTCGATGATCTGAGCGACCATCTGGACCCGTTTTCGGTCCGCCAGCGCCTCGCGGTTGGTGAGGCCATGTAGAAGCGCGGTTCGCAGGGCGTCCTTGGGATATCCCCTGGCCGAAAGCCGATCGAGATCGCGCAGAAACTGGTCGGTCTTGGTAAGAAACGTGGCCAGGCGCGCACCCTTATGTTCTTTCTTGTTGCCGTTCGAGCGGATATCCAACTCCCAGCTGTCCTGGATTCTCTGCACCAGGAACTCCTGGTACTCCTCGTCGTCCTTGAGGTATTTCTCCTTGCGCCCCTCAGCGACCTTGTACAGCGGCGGTTGAGCGATATAGAGGTGACCTCGCTCGATGATCTCGGGCATCTGCCGGTAGAAGAAAGTCAGAATCAGCGTTCGGATGTGACTGCCGTCGACATCGGCATCGCACATGATGATCAGCTTGTGGTACCTGAGCTTGGCGACGTCGAAATCGTCTTTGCCGATGCCGGTGCCCAACGCCGAGATCAGCGTCTTGATCTCCTCCGAAGAGAGCATCTTGTCGAATCGCGCCTTTTCGACATTCAGGATCTTGCCCTTGAGCGGCAGTACGGCCTGAAAAGTGCGATCTCGCCCTTGTTTTGCGGTGCCGCCCGCCGACTCTCCCTCGACCAAAAAGAGCTCCGAGAACTCCGGATTGCGTTCACTGCAATCGGCGAGCTTGCCGGGCAGGCTCGAGGACCCCAGAGCTCCCTTGCGACGCGTGAGCTCGCGAGCCTTACGCGCGGCCTCCCGCGCTCGAGCCGCCTCCAGGCACTTGGAAATGACCCTCTTCGCTACCTTGGGATTCTCCTCGAGAAAGTTCCCGAGGCTTTCGTTGACCACCTGCTCCACCCAGCCCTTGACCTCGGAAGACACGAGCTTGTCCTTGGTCTGACTCGAGAACTTCGGGTCTTTGATCTTGATCGAGACCACGGCCGTCAGCCCTTCGCGAATGTCGTCTCCACTCAGGTTGTCCTTGCCGTTCTTGAGCAGTCCGGCCGCTTTGGCGTAGACGTTGACGGTTCTCGTCAGTGCGGCCTTGAACCCGGACAAGTGGGTGCCACCGTCGCGATTGTTGATCGTGTTGGTGAACGAAAAGATCTGCTCCTGGTAGCCGTCGTTCCACTGCATGGCCACCTCCACCCGTTCACCGTCGGCCTCGTCATCACGGTTGTCTTCGAGGTGGATCGGCTTCTTGTGCAGCGACGTCTTGTTTCGATTCAGGTGTTCGACAAAGCTCTGAATGCCGCCGGCATAATTGAACGCGGCTTTCTTGTCGCTGCGCTCATCGAGAAGCTCGATGTGAGCCCCACGATTCAGGAACGCCAGCTCGCGGAGACGCTGGGCAAGCGTTTCGTAGTGGAAGTCGGTGCTGGTGAAGATTTCGTGATCCGGAGTGAAGGTCACCTTGGTGCCGGTCTTCTTGGTTTTGCCGATCGGCTGGATGCCCTCGTCGGGGAGCCCACGCTGATAGGTCTGAAACCAGACTTTGTCGTCACGCTTGATCTCGAGCTCCAGCCGCTCCGAAAGAGCGTTGACGACCGAGACGCCAACGCCGTGAAGACCGCCGGAGACTTTGTAGGAGTTGTTGTCGAACTTACCGCCGGAGTGAAGCTCGGTCATGATGACTTCGGCGGCCGAACGGCCTTCCGCCTTGTGCATATCGACCGGAATCCCGCGCCCGTCATCCTCGACCGTGACGGTGTTGTCGGTATGGATCGTGACCATGATCTTCGAGCAGTAGCCGGCCTGGGCCTCGTCGATGGCGTTGTCGACGAGCTCGAAAACCAGATGGTGGAGACCCGATCCGTCATCGGTGTCTCCGATGTACATGCCCGGCCGTTTGCGAACGGCCTCCAGTCCCTTGAGAACCTTGATGCTGTCTGCGGTATAGCCCGAAGTGATTGCCGTTGCCAAAGTCCAAGCCTCCTCGGGAAAGGCCACACCCAACCCCCCGACCGCTCCCAAGGAGATATTGCACACCCCTTGGAAGCCCAATCCCGCGTCGCTTTTTCGTTGGAAAACCCGCCGGGATCGGACAGCCGGTGACCCTCGGACGGGGTCTGTTCGGACGACCTTTGCCCTCCGTGAACTATACCATCGAAGCGGGCAAATACAAAGCAATAAGCCCTTTTATTTCAATGACTTATACTACGATTCTCAGCGATTTTCCGAAAAGTCCAAAATCTCTACAGCGGCTCGATTCGGCCGTCCTTCAGACACCAGCTACTGACCCCATTGAATCGGCGACCTGTCGCCGGATCCGCCGACGAAGCGACCACCTGCGGCACGTTGTCGAAGAGTCGCCAAGCAGCCTCCAGATGGGGGCCGTCGAGGGTCGCGTCCAGGTCATCCAGCAAGATGATCGGCTCCCGGCCACCGGCCCGTAGAGCCCGCCGTCTGGCCGCGGTCAGCACCAGCCCGAAGAGCTTGCGCTCTCCGGCCGACGCCGAACGGCCGATATCCGACATACCCCAGCGGATCTCGAGGCGGTCCCGGTGTGGCCCCACCAGGCTTCTCCTGCGTCTCAACTCACTCTTGCGCTCGAGTTCCAGAGCCCTCAGAAAACCCTCGACCGATTCGGCCCCCGACTCGGGGTTGGGCCGGTAGCGTAACTCGACGGGCTGAAGCTCGATCCCGCTCTCGATCAGCGTTTCCGCGAGCGCAGCCTGGAGCTCACTCAGGTAAGTGTACCGAAGCCTAATCAGCTCATTCCCAAACTCGGCAAGAAGCCTATTCCAGGACTCGAGAGTGTCGCCCGAGCTCGTGCCGCCGCCATCCGCCAGGAGCCGCCTCTTGGCCACGAGGACGCGCCGATAGCGCGATAGCACCTCCACTTCGAGCGGCTTCTTGGAGACGATTCCCTGATCCAACAGCCGCCGGCGCGCCTCCGGCTCCCCATCGAGCAGCGGATTGTCCCGCGTGGACCATGAGAAGGCCGGCAAAACCGCCAAATAGTCGCTCAGTGGGGCGCTCTTGCCGTTGACCAAACGCTGGCCTCCGCCGGGCTTCCAGGAGGCCACCAACTCGGTTCCCCGATCCCCTTCCAGACGTCCGCTGACCCAGAAACCATCGTGCTGCCAACGCACGCAGTCGGCGAGCCGGCTGCTGCGAAAGCTCCGAGTGGTGGCGAGAAAGTAGATCGCCTCGAGGACCGACGTCTTGCCGGCACCGTTGTCGCCAACGAGAATGTGGCGACCGCTTCCCGGAGCCCAGCTCGCTCCCGCAAAGCAGCGAAAGTCTTGAATTGAGATGCTTTTCAGCAGGGAGACGACTACTGCTCAGATGCGCATCGGCATGATGACGCAGAGGTATCGCTTGTCCTCGCCGTCGACCGGATAGCCAATGCACTGGGTGTTCTCATCCTTGAGATCGAGCCTGACCTTGTCGGTGTCCAACGCCGCAAGAAAGTGAACCAGGTAGTCCGGATTCATCCCGATCTTGAGCTCCTCGCCCTCGTAGTCACAGGCCAACTCCTCCATCGCCTCGCCCAGATCCGGATTGGCCGCGGTGATCACCAGGTTGCCGCTGGCGAGTTCGAGTCGAACCGCCCGCGCCCGGTCCCCGGTCAGCAGCGCCACCCTCTGTACGGCCTGCGACAGGGCTTTCTTGTCAAAGACCGCCTGCTTGTCGTTCTCCTTCGAGATCACTCGGTTGTAGTCCGGGAATGTGCCTTCCAGGATTCGGCAGATCAATTCCCGGCTACCCAGTCGAAACGACAGGTGGTGCTCGCTCCTACGGAAGGACAGATCGCCGGCTTCTTCGAAACGCTGGAGCTCATGTAGAGCCTTGCGCGGAACCAGAACCCCTTCGGCGACGCTCGAACCCGGCAGATCATTCTCGATCAGCGCCAGCCGGTGACCGTCGGTCGCTACCAACTCGACCCCATCGTCATTCAACTTCAGCAACGCACCGTTGAGCTGAAATCGAGATTCCTCGGTCGAAACGGCAAAGATAATGCGACCGATCGCTTTCTTCAGAAGCTCGAAGGGAATGGTCAACTCCTGATCGTCCGCAACCTCCGGCAGAGTTGGAAAATCCTCGGCCGCCAACCCGTTGATCTTGAAGTGGGAATGACCGGCGTCGATGCTGAGACGCTTCTCGTCTTCGAGCTTCAGATTCACGTCCTCGGCACCAACCGCCCGGATGATCTCCAGGAACTTCCTCGCCTGTACCGCAATCGAGCCCGTGCTCGAAAGTTCAGCCTCGCAAGACGAGGTCAGCGACACGTCCAGGTCGGTCGAGGCAAAGTGAAGTCGATCATCCGCCGCACGCAGGAGGATGTGCGAAAGGACCGGAATGGTCGTTCGGCGCTCGACGATTCCTTGCATTGGAATCAGTTCGCTCAGCAAGCTGGATCGTTTGACTCGAACTTCCATTTCTTTCTACCTCTTCTACTAGATAGGGAAGAGAAAAAATAACACAGTAGTAGTAGTAAGCGGCCCTCGAAAAACGGAAAAAGCTTCCAAGTTGTTCAAGCCGCTCAGGTCAGCGCGCGGAAGCGGTTCCGGAAAGGCCTGTCGAAAACTTGTGAGAATCTGCGCAAAATCAATCCGCCAGCGGAAGGTCCGCAGGTTTTCCTCAGCATCTAGGTGGCTGTTGGAGGAGTGGTCCTAGGAAAACTTGCGGGCCAGGTGATCGAGGGTACGGCCGAGCTCGCGATCCTCGGAGCGCAAGCGATCTATCTTCTCCACCGAGTACATGACCGTCGAGTGGTGTTTGTTGTTGAAGTGCTTCCCGATCTCCGGATAGGAGAGATCCGTGATTTGCTTGCACAAGTACATAGCAACCTGGCGCGGAAACACGATTTGCTGCGAGTTCTTGCGGCTCTTGATCTCACCGACCTTGAGCCCATAGTGGTGGGCTACGGTCTTGATGATGTCACTGGCGTTAACTCGTGGATCTTCCGGAAGGATGTCTTTCAGGGTTTCCTTGGCCACCTCGAGAGAAAGGGGCCGCCCGGTGAGCGACGCAAAGGCGAGCACGCGATTGAGCAGGCCTTCCAACTCGCGGATGTTGGAACGGACCTGGTGAGCTATGAAGTGAGCCACCTCGTCCGGAAGGTGCAGCTTCTGGGTGTCGGCCTTCTTGCGCAGGATGGCTATCTTGGTTTCGAGATCAGGGGGTTGAATGTCGGCGATGAGGCCCCATTCGAATCGGCTCCGGAGTCGCTCCTCGAGGTCGGGGATATTGCGTGGTGGCGCATCCGAGGAGAGGATGATTTGCTTCTGGCCGGTGTAGAGAGTGTTGAAGGTATGGAAGAACTCTTCCTGCGTGCGTTCTTTGTTGGCCAGAAACTGAATGTCGTCGACAAGCAGAATATCGATGTTGCGGTAGCGCTCACGAAACGACGGCATGCGGTTGAATCTGAGCGAGCTGATGAGATCGTTTACGAACTGCTCCGCGGCCAGGTACATGACCTGGAGCTCCGGGTGCTGTTCCTGGAGGCGGTGACCAATAGCGTTCAGGAGATGGGTCTTGCCGAGCCCGACGCCTCCGTAGAGAAAGAGCGGGTTGTAGCTTCGAAAGGGCGATTCGGTGACGGCTCTTGCCGCGGCGTGGGCGAATTGGTTGGAATTGCCGACAACGAAAGTCTCGAAGACATAGCGAGGATTGAAGCGCGATTCCGAATGCGAGCGGGCTCGCGCCTTGACTGAGGATGCCTTGTCCTCGACCGAGAAAAGGACTTCACAAGTTTCGTCCTCAAGTCCGGCGATTGCTCGGTCCACCGCGGGCCGGTAACTTGCTTCGAGCGTATGCAGGAATGTCTGATTGGGCGCGAGCAGCACGACGCGACCGCTTTCTTCGCGCCCCAACCGAAGGGGCTGGAACCAGGTGGAAAATTCCTCGGGGTCGAGTTCGTTTTGGAGGTGGTTTCGGAGACGAAGCCAGAGGGAATTGGACATTAATTCTCCACCGCAAAGTTTTCCACAGACTGTGGAAGAATTGTGGAAAACCTGCGTGACTGAGGCGCCGCTCGAGGGTCCTACCTTAACGGAGCAGGAGGGATATTAGCACAGTTTTCTTGGGCGCCAAGAGGGACCGGAAAGCCGTTTGTTGAGGCGTATTTGGGCCAGTACGCCCAAGTTGGCACGAATACTGCTGGGGATAAATGACAGTAGTTTTTGACGGTTATTGGGGAGGTTCACCCACAACATCAATCCTACCTACAATCGAAAGCTAGTCTTTCACCCATTCTCAAAAGACCTGCCAAATTCCCCTTATTCCACAGGGGTAGAACCACAAAAACCCACCTCATCAGAACCTCCCCCGGTAACCCCTTTGACTGCGAATCCAGCGCCCGCCTGATCCGACGCCCACGGCTCCCGGGGCACAGATGCCTCGGGTATGCCATATTGACCCGCTCATGGCGAAGACCCCGAGCGGCTCGCTTTCTTCTTTGCTTGCCTGGTACGAGCAGGTCAAGAGACCTCTCCCCTGGCGGCAAGACAGAGACGCCTATCGGGTTTGGGTCTCAGAGGTAATGCTCCAGCAGACCCGGGTCGAGACCGCGATTCCCTACTACGAGAGGTTCTTGAGCGCGTTGCCGACGGTCGAGGCCCTCGCTCGGGCCGAGGATGACGAGGTTCAGGCTTTGTGGTCCGGACTCGGCTACTACCGTCGCGCTCGAATGCTCGTCAAGGCGGCTCGAGATGTGGTTCGGAACGGAGGATTCCCGCAGTCGGCAGAAGCTTGGCAACAGCTTCCGGGTGTCGGCCCCTACACCGCCGCTGCAGTGGCAAGCATCGTCCATGGTGAGCGAGTGGTAGCGCTCGACGGCAATGTCGAGCGAGTGCTGGCCAGGCTCGAGGCCTACGACGGCAGACCGAAGAGCGCGGCCGGAAGGCGATTCCTGACTCAGGCTGCGGAGCCCTGGATCGACGCCGATCGACCCGGAGACAGCAACCAGGCTTTGATGGAGTTGGGTGCGACCATTTGCCTTCCCGGGAATCCACGCTGCCATCGTTGTCCGATAAACCGGTCGTGCACGGCGAGGCGCCGGGGAAGAGTCGAGGACTATCCCAATCGATCTCGGGCCATTCAAAAAGAGGAACGCCGGCTTCTGGCCGTGATGGTGCGACGCAGAGATCGATTTCTCTTGTTTCGGCGGGACTCGAGAACCGCCATTCTGCCGGGTACCTGGGAGCTTCCCTGGGTCGAGAGCGATGATCCTGATCCGTCCGAGGAACTCGCCGAGCGCTATGGCGGCGCCTGGCGCGTGGGCGCACGCATCGCCTCGATTCGCCACACGATTACCCGCCGCAACCTCGTGGTTACCGTGAGCGAAGGTGGACTCGAGTGCGCGAGCTCGGTGGCCGAAGGGCGCGAAGCCCGCTGGGCGAACCTGACAGAGCTCGACGAGCTTCCGCACTCCTCTCTGGTCCGCAAGGCCATCCTGGCGGCCGCGGACTAGGGCGGAGCCGCCTCGATGTCACCGCCGGCCAGAAGGAAGAGGCCGACTAGCTTGTTCTGGATCGCTCGGGTGCGTTTGCCCGCGAGCGAGGTCAGGATCTTGAGTAGACGAACCGACGAGACCTTCTCGATGTTGAGAAGTCCCTCTACGACCGCGCGCGGCAGCGCCAGAACCGTCACGCCTTTGTCTGGATGAGCACGGGCGTCGGCGGAGCGCGGACGCCGATCGATCAAGGCCATCTCTCCAAAATAGTCACCGCGCTCAAGGAACGCGAGGGCCTCTTCCCCGACGCCGGCGATCAACTTGCTGATCATCACGGTACCGTCGGCGACGATGTACATTTTCTCACCGGGTTCGCCCTCTTTGAAGATGGTCTTGCCCGGCGGGAAAACCTCCTCGCGAGACAACGAGGCCAGAAAGTTGATCTCCATCGCCGAAAGGCGCTGCTCGCGAAAAAGCCCGACCTTGTGAGCCATGTCGAGATGGGTTTCGGCACCGAGGGACTGCTCGGTTCTGGGGGGCAACTCGGGTAGCTCGGAATCGCCCGAGAAGATGCTGGTCAACCGATCGTTGGCGAGCCGTAGTTTCTTCGAGAGGCCTCGCCAGAGTGCCCAGTGGAGGGCCAGCTCGAAACGCGAGTCCTGGTCGGAGGCGGACGCCAGGGCCTGCGCATTCATGACCAGGAGCTCGGAGTCGATGATCACGTCCGCGTCGCCATCTCTGGGAATACCCGTGAGAAAGGAGTCTTCACCGAAGAGGTCCCCAGTCAAGGGTCGGAAGAGCTCGTATTCGCCGAAAGGCGTCATCTTCCGTACCCGAATCTCGCCCTTCTCGAGGAGATAGAGATCGCCGGCAGGATCATCTTCCTTGAACACCTGTGCTCCGGCGGTGAAGCCCTCTTCTGAAACGGCTTCGCTCAGCAGGGTCAGTTCCCGCGCGCCGAAATGCGAGAAGGGATCCAGGAGGTGAAGGCGTTCCGGATTCTTCAAGGTGCATCCATTGTAGAACGGCGTGAGCTGGCTTTGAAAGCTGCTACCGGCGTGCGGGAATGCCTTCGAGCCCCGTCATCTGTTCAAGCACCGCAGCCTCGACATGCGACAACCAGGAGCTTCGATCATTGCCGTCGAGTCGGAGGTGATCCAACTCTCGACGAGCGAGCTCTTGCTGGAGACGTTGGTCGACGGCGAGCTGAAATGAAGGATCGGTGGCCCTCACCCCATCCGCCGCCGGCGTGTCGAGCACGGGCACGTGCACGAGAAGTTGGTAGGACGTCATCCAGCTGCACACCAGTGGCTCTAGCGTTTCCTGCGGTCCCGCGGCCAGCAGCAGATAGACGTAGTTGTCCAGAATACTCCGGTCGCAGATGACCGCTGGATATCTCGAGACCGCAGACAACTCCTCGGCTATCTGGGTGTGAAGTATCCAGGACTGAGCCTCGACGCTGGTTGTCTCGTTGATCGGTAGGGGGCAGCGCCGGGCGACTTCGTGCACGACTTCCAAAGAGACGTCACTGGCTTTGAGCTGTGCCGCGAGCCCGTAGCAGAGCGTCGTCTTACCGACGCCGTGGCTACCGATGAAGGCCAACTTGAAAGGCTGACACGCTTGTTTCATGGTTGCGATTGTATGCGCCCCACGACCTCGAAAAGCTCACAGCCGGCGGGAAACGAGATTGCTGACTGGATGAGCCTGATGGCGGCGCTGCTGCGGATGCCGGGCGACGGCATGATGCTGCTCAACGGCCCGGCTGCGCGTTCGGTGGCTGGAATCTGTGGCGCTGCCGCCGTGACCTTGGGAAACGCGGTGTTGTTCTCGGCGAACGGCTGGCTCGAGCTCGATCGAAGGAGCGAAGCGGGCCTGGTATTGCTCGCGCACGAGCTGGTCCATGTCCGCCAGTACAAGGAGTTGGGATTCTTTCGGTTTCTTCTGATCTACGTCGGCGAGTACTTCGCGGGACGGATTCGCGGTCTTGCCCACCGCCAGGCGTACCTGGCGATCTCCCTCGAGTGAGAGGCGCGAAGCGGCGAGGTCGTGGCTCGGCGACTCTTGGACGGTGGCGGGCTGCTGCGAGGCGGACCGGGCTGATCGGGGGGCCTTCGTCACCTCGATCAGAAGCTGCGCCGGCCGATCAGCGAGCGCGCGAGAGTCACCTCGTCGGTGTACTCGATATCACCGCCGACGGGCATCCCGAAGGCGAGACGGGAGACGCCGATGCCGCGATCTTTCAACAGACGGCCGAGATAGAGAGCCGTGGCCTCGCCCTCGACGTCGGGATTGGTCGCCAGAATGATCTCGCTGACTCCCTCCAGACGATCGAGCAGATCGGCGACCCGAAGCTGATCCGGTCCGACGCCGTGCTGCGGAGACAGCACACCCATCAGCACGTGATAGAGGCCGCGATACTCGCCGGTCTTCTCGAGTGGTTGAATGTTGAAAGGTTGCTCGACGACGCAGATCTGAGAGGAGTCGCGCTCGGGATCGGAGCAGATCGAGCAGGGATCTTCCTCGGTCAACGAATAACAGGTCGAGCAGGGGCGAAGCTTGTCCTTGACCTCGACAATCGCGCCGGCGAGGGCTTCGGCTCCGGCCCGGTCCGACTTGGCAATGTGCTGGGCCAGCCGGGCTGCCGTTTTGGGCCCGATGCCCGGCAACCGCGCGAGCTCAGAGACCAGGCGAGAAAACGGATCTGAAGACAAGGTTTCGGCTTCGGAGTCGGTCCGGCGATCAGCCCAGCAGGCCGCCCAAGCCGGCGCCGAGACTTCCCATGCTGCTCTGCACGGCCTCGTCCACCTGGCGGGCGGCATCGTTGACGGCGGCCAGCACCAAGTCGGCAACCATGTCGGACTCGTCGGGTGAGAGCACTTCCGGGTCGATCTGCACGGAGAGTAGCTGCTTCTTGCCGTTCATTTTGACCGAGACCATGCCGCCGCCCGCGCTGGATTCGATGACCAGATTGGCGAGGTCCTGTTCGAGGCGGGCCTGCATTTCCTGGGCCTGTTTCATTAGCTTCTGGATCTTCATGGACTCTCCGCTAGGTTTCGTTGAGGGGCTCGACGGATTCGACCGACCCGCCGAAGATCTCGAGCACGGTCTGGACTCGTGGGTCTTTAAGTGCTTTTTCGGTCGCTTTCGTTTTAGCCGGTCGTTGCTCGCTTCCCGGCAGATCTTCTTCGATGATCTTCCAACTGGCGTCCTCGCCCCAGGTGGCGGCGAGAGCTTCCTCGAGCACTTTGCGATTGGCGGCCCGGTCGAGCCGGTCGCGCAGCCAGGTGTCTCCGCTGGGGACCGAGATCTCGAGCACTCCCGCCGCGAAGGTCAGTGAGTTTGCGCCCGACAGGTGCGCCGCTAGCGCCTGCCGGTTGCGTCCGACGGCCGCAAGGAACCGAGCGTGGGGATCCGCGGGCTGGCCATCGCCGGCGTTCTGGTCCGAGCCGGTGTCGGCACGGACACCGGTCGTAGCTTGCGACGGTGGTCCCGGCGTCGAAGTAGCGGTTTCCCTTTCGGCCGCCGCCGGCGCCCGGGCCGCGCGGCGCTCGACGGTCGTCTCGGCCTTCGGCGGCGCTTGCGGGGCGGCTTCGTTTCCGGCCAGTAGAGTCTCGATGGCCACGAGTTTGGGCAGCTCGGTGGCCCGTAACCAGGCGATCTCGAGCGCGAGCGCGGCGCTCTCGCTTCGCCGAATCGCCTCCTCACTCTGGAGCAAGAGGTTGAGTACACGGAGAACCTGCTCGTAGCCGATGTTCTTGGCTACGACGGTCAACGCCTGGGCCTCTTCCCGGGTGGTTTCGAGTCGTTCCGGGTCCGCTCCGAGACAAAGATGAAGCGCCATTCGGCAGTAGGAGAGAAACTCTCCGAAGACGAACCGAGGATCCCAACCCTCCTCTTCGATTCTGGCGGTGATCTGTGCGACCTGCTTGCAATCGCCGTGGCCGATCGCGGTCAGGACCTGGCGAAAGACTTCCTGGTCGAGGCCGCCCAACAGCCGCACCGCGTCGCCGTCGTCGATCGAGCCGGAGCCGAAAGTGGCAAGCTGGTCGAGCAGCGCGATGGCGTCCCGAACCGATCCGTCGCCGGCCTGCGCGATGATTCGCAGCGCCGAGGTGCCGACGGAGATCTTCTCTCGTTTGGCAATCGTCTCGAGGTACTCGGCGAGCTGGTCGAGCGGTACCCGCCGAAAGCGGAACTCCTGGCAGCGTGACAGGATCGTGGCGGGGACGGCATCGGACTCCGTCGTCGCGAAGATGAAGACCAGATGGTCGGGAGGCTCTTCGACGATCTTCAGGAGCGCATCGAACGCCTGACGGGACAGGCGATGAATCTCATCGAGAATGACGACCTTGAAGCGACCATGTGCCGGGCCGTATTTGAGGCTCTCGGTGAGTTCGCGAACCTGTTCGACCTTGGAGTAGGTCGCGGCATCGACCTCGATGACGTCAAAATCGGACCCCGCGGTGATCTGCCGGCAGGTGTCGCAGTCGTTGCAGGGCTCGGCCGCAGGCCCGTTCTCGCAGTTGAGCCCCTTGGCCAGGATCCTCGCGACGCTGGTCTTGCCGACTCCACGGATACCCGAGAACAAATAGGCATGGGCGATGCGCTCCTTCGACACCGCGTTCTGCAATGCGGTGACGACCGCCGCCTGGCCGACGACTTCGGAGAAGTCCTGCGGGCGCCACTTCCGTGCGAGTACCTGGTACGCCATAGCCAAAAAGAAAAGAGCAGAAGGCAACGAAGGGTTCCGGTGATTCTGCGGCACCCAGCCGGACGCCTTATCGCTGCTCCCTTCCGGGCCTGACGAGGTTCGGCGCCAGCCGCTGCACAGGGCCCGAACCCTTCGTCGCCTTCTGCTTCGCTCATGCTATGCACAGCACCGAGCGAAGTAAAGTCGTTGCCGGTTTCCGGTCCGACGCGGTTTCGTTACACTACGGCCCCTGTGCTCGGTGAGGTGCCAGGAATCGAAGCCGGGCCGGATGTGCCGGAAACGTGATGTGAGGTGACTGCGGAGCAAGAGATTCAATGGATGGGCGAGGCCTTGGCGCTCGCCCGAAAGGCTCGAGCTCTCGGGGAGGTTCCGGTCGGAGCCGTGGTGGTGCGCGAGGGCAAACTGCTGGGTAAGGGCTTCAATCGACGCGAGACCAGGGGAGATCCCTTGGCTCATGCCGAGCTGGAAGCGATCTCGGACGCCCGAGAGCACATCGACGGCTGGCGGTTCGATGGCTGCGAAATGGTTGTAACTCTCGAACCGTGCGCGATGTGCGCCGGGGCCCTGGTCAACGGGCGTTTCGCCGGATTAGTGTTCGGTGCTCGGGACCCGAAGGCCGGCTTCTGCGGCAGCCTGGGAGACTTGGTGCGAGACCAGCGCCTCAATCACAGGCTCGAGTTGAGGGAGGGAGTGCTGGCGGAGGAATGTGGCTCGCTGCTGAGCGAGTTCTTCTCAGACCTTCGTCGCTAGCGAGTTCTTTGCAAGATCAACGGAGAGGTGACCGAGTGGCCGAAGGTGCACGACTGGAAATCGTGTGTGCGGTAACCCCGTACCGAGGGTTCGAATCCCTCCCTCTCCGCCAGTTTTTCCAAAAGGAGAGGTGCCGGAGTGGTCGAACGGGGCGGTCTCGAAAACCGTTGACCGTGCAAGCGGTCCGAGGGTTCGAATCCCTCCCTCTCCGCCATTTTCTCAACGTGAGACC
Organism: bacterium; assembly: GCA_024224155.1. NCBI lineage: Bacteria > bacterium. Next base: position 32,404 of record JAAENP010000005.1, on the reverse strand, counting down.
TGTAAACCGTATGGTTTCAGCTGTCGTACATTGACCTTGCCCTGTCGACTCGGCGAAACGGCCCACACGCGCGATGAAGAGCAATGGCCGACCTGAGACGTCCTACCCTCACCCGACATCACGCGCGGCCCGGCCGCGGGGACCGTGATGGCGCGCCGGGCGTTCCAACGATCCACAAGGCTGAGTCTCACAGATCCCTTGACGGGCTAACTCCGGGGTGCCAGAGGACGCGCAACCCGAAGGGGTAGGGCTATCCTCAAGAGCGGCCGGAGCAAGTACAGTGAGGCAGGCCGTCACCCCAGAGCCGGCTTCTTCCGCAGCAGAAAGTAGGCGAACGCTCCAGGGAGCTTCCCCAAGACGAAGAGGCGGCATCATGACTTGGAGCAGATTTCAGGGAATCCTGCGTTGCATTTATCGCTACGACAGAGAGGCCTGGGAGCGCGTGTTTCCCAGCGCCAGGAACCGAAAGAGCGCTAAAAGGTAAGAGGCGAGTGACTCCTGCCGCAATGGCTGATTGCTGCCGGCCTACGTCGCGAGCTAATCCCGGTCGCGTGGCCGGAGTCGCGCCTCGTTGAGGCGGATTCCCAGCCTACCTGGGCGGCCAGCGGCCGAGGTGCCCGGGATTTCCCTCCAAACCAGGAAAAGCCGCGAAGCTCCGGCCGGCACGAGCGAGAGCGGAACAAGCGGCGCGGAGCCCCCCTCGAGGGGATGCTCGACTACTTCCTGACCGTCATCCACGAATACCGGCACCTGGGTCCCGGCCGACTGGGCACCCGTGCCGATGCGGAGTTTCACTCGGAGAGCTCTTTTGCCGGAGTTTTGTACGACAACCACAGCCGGTCGGTCGCCGACGGTCCAGCGGTCCTCGGTCACGCTAGCCAGGCGAACCCGATCGTCGCCCAGCGACCTCGACCTGAGGGTTCCGTCCAGAATGGCTGTCAGGACCCGCTGGCGCAGCTCGGGGTCTCGCTTCTTGTTCAGGCCGGGCAGCTTCAAGAGTAGCTCTCCTCCGGGGTCGTTCGCGTCTGCCCATGCCAGCGCGTCGTACACCTCTGCCTCGGAACCCTCTTCAGTGAGGTCCAAGACCACGGCAACCCCTGCTCCCCGCACGCGCCGAGCGAGCTGGTCTGGCTGTTCGTTCTTGACCGCGATTGGAACGAACAACGAGGCGAACTCCTCCGCCAGCATTGCTGATCGTCGACCCGCGAAATCGCTAGTAGCCAAACCATGGACTACCCAGACAGCAAATCGGCGCTGGCGATGGAGCACTCCCACTCGCTGCCCGGCGCGGATCCTCCCAAGAGCCTCCTGGAACGGCCGCAGCGGTCGGTAAGCTCTTACATCCTTGACACGAGAGTCGAGCACTGCCCAAATGGGCACATGATGAATAAGGAGCACAACAGCCAGCGTGGCCAGACCGCGGGCCCGCTTGGGAAAGGCCCGCCCCAACGCGTCGAGCGCGACCCCAAAGAACACCGCCAGGACCGCCATTGGCACGAACAGGTAGTGGAATCCGTTGAGATTCCCAAACACCGAGCTTCGGTACCCGAAGATCATGAGCGTGTAGACGGAGAACGCAAGTGGCCACAACGCAGCGCCGCGCTCCGCCTCCCGGCAGCGGAAGAAGAGAACAAGCCCCACCAAAGCCACCGCCAGGAAGGAGAACTCGCAAAGAAGAAAAATCCCGCCGGCGCTCGCATCTGGAAGCAGGTGGTCCGCGGTGAGGATCCGTTTCAGCCCCTCGAGCCGACGAATCACGCGGACTAGGCCTCCCTCATTGACGACCCTCCAGAGGTCGAAAAACTCCTTCCAATTCAAGAACAAAGAGTAGAAGAACAGAGTCGCGCTCGACGCGAGAACATACGTACCGGCTGCCCAAGAACGGACCTTCCACGCAGAGCCAACGGACAGCCCTGACTTGGTGGGACCCATCGTGATCACGTACAACAGTCCAAACACCGGCAGTGGTGCCAGGAAATGGAACTTGGTGACGACGCCCGACACGGCCAGAGCGGCGGCAACGGCGGCAAAGCCGATCGCCCGCAGACCTGCACCACGTGAGAGGCACTCGCGATAATTCCAGAGGCCAAGGAATGTTGCGAGAAAGAAGATCACCATCAAAGGCTCGACTGAAATACGCGAGAGAAAATAGAGCACGGGCAGACTGGTTGCATAGCCCACTACGGCAAGCCGAGCCGCGCGCGCCGAGTCGAAGAGCCTCCGGGAGAAACGGAACAGCGCGTAGAAGGACACGAGGTGCAACAGGGTCATGAGCGTTCGTGCCAAGAGGCCGAACTGGTGGAGGTTTCGTGCCACAAACGCAGTCAGCTCCTCGCCTCGGCCGGCTTTCATCAGAAAGAAAACTTGTTCGACGCCGTACAGCAGCATCTGTAAGGTAAGGCCAGGATGGCCGGGAAACAAAGGGCTCCCTTCCGAGGCAAACAGCTCGTGTGCGCTCGAGAGGTACGAGCCTCCGGGATCGTTATCCCACCAGAGAAAGAACCCGAACATCCGATTCCGCCAGTGACCGATCGGAGCAAGCGCACTGAATGCCCCGGCGGTGACCAAGTACACCGTCCACAGCGTCAGCCAGAAACTCCGCTCCCTACCCTCACTCATTCAGATGTCCCAACCTGTGTTGGCCTAGCTCGTCTTCCCCATTCGGATCCTGAACAATCCGAGGAGGGTCATCTTGAGCAGCACCAGACCGTGACGGAAGCGGCTGATGTTGGTGGAGCCGTAGGTGCGGGCCTTGTAGCGAACCGGAATGTCCACACAGCCCAGACCCAGTTCGGCCGCGGAAAAGAGCAGCTCGAAGTCTCCGAACGGATCGAAGTCGCCAAAGTCGTCGTGCCAGCGTCCGACTCGCTCGTAGTCGTGGGCGGCGAGTAGCTTGGTGCCGCACAGCGAGTCTCCGATCTGCATCCCCAGCAGCACACTGAGAGACTTGGCGAAGAACAGGTTTCCGAGGTGATTGAGGAACCGCATGGCCTCTCCTTCCATCGGGTAGAGCAGGCGGCTGCCATTAACGAAGTCAGCGTGCCCTCCAGTATAGGCTTCGTAGAACCGCGGGAGCATCTCAGGCGGCATGGTCAGGTCGGCGTCGAGGATTGTCAGGATCTCGTTGTTCGCTTTCGAGAAGCCGAGCCGGACCGCGTCTACCTTGCCCTTGCCGGGCTGTTGGTAGCAGGAGAGTCGGAAGGTGTCGTGCCCTTCCCCGACCGCCTCCCGGATCACCTCCCAGGTGTCGTCGGCGGAGTGGCCTTCGACGAAGATGATCTCGGTGTCGACCCCAGGCATCTGAGGAGTCTCTTCGATGGCGCGTCTGATGCTGCCCGCTTCGTTTCGGGCAGGAATGACAATGGATATGGAGGGCTTGTCCGCGCTGGCAAGCTCCGGGCGCAGCATTATGACCTCGGCCAACGCCAGCAGGCGCCGCAAGATTGGAATTGCCGGTAGCACCCTGTTGACCAACGAGCCCAGCCCGAGCAGCTTGAAGGGCATGTGGCAGCAAGGTCGGCTGCGTATTATTTCGAACCCTGCGAGGCTGGCTATTTGGGAGATCGCGCTCTCGGTGACGAAGGTCGTCATGTTCCCGCTGCGGCTCAGGCCCATGGCGGAGAGCGTTCTGAACAGCCACTTCAGATAAGGGTTGTAGGCGACGGCGATGATGCGAGAGGTGCGCGACATCTTGGGCCGCACACGGGAGAGCAGATCCTGGATATCGAGGCTGAAGTTGAGATTGCCGTTGAACAGGACCGCGCTCCTCCGGCGGCGCTCCCCGCTCAGATCCGGCAGTTCCTCGATGGTAGAGACGGCCGACTTGTCTGCGTTGTCCACGAGGGCGAGCAGGTCGCCCTCGTCGAACACGACCGGCGCACACTGAACGACCCTGTCGTAGTAGCGGGTCGAGGTGGAGACCTCGGCGGCCAGCACCCGGTTGAAGTAGCGGGTATGGCGGTACCGTCTCTTTTCCGCTGGGCTCATGGCGAGTTAGAGTTTCGCCTCGCGCGCAGGGAGGCCGAGGCGCCACAGCTGGCAAGGAGGTGTGAACTGTACCAGAGGGGAGCCCCTACGGCTCCTCCCAGAGGCTGGTCGATCGCTCTGGAGAAGATTGGGCGCGCAGTGTACTCCGATGGACACAGTGTGTAGGATGCTGCATCGTACACGTAGGGGGATGGAGGAGCTGGGATGAAGAATCGTGCTCCCAGGGCCTCCGACTCCTGATGGCCTCGGGCCATAGCGGCCCTGCTGACTGGTTCCGCGCTCAGTGCTACTCTCCTCCCGAACGAAAATCTGGGTCGCTCGACTCATGTCCGGGGCGATTCGAGCGATACGGCGACCGATCGGCCTCGGGAGCCGACGAGTCCTGTGTCGTCGCCGAGGCGTCACCTGGGAGCTCGATCTCTCCGAGGGCGTGGACTTGGCGATCTTTATATTCGGGCGGTTCGAGCGAGCCACTTCGAACGCATTCACCCGGTTGGTTCGGTCGGGAATGACCGTGTTCGACATCGGAGCGAATATCGGTTCCCACACCCTCCCTCTTGCGAAGCTGGTCGGAGACGAGGGGCGGGTCGTGGCGGTCGAGCCGACACACTGGGCCTTCTCCAAGCTCACCCGAAACGCAGGTCTCAACCCTGATCTCACGGGGAGGATCGAGCTACTCAACGCCGCAATAGTCGAGGACCCGACTCAGAGGCCTGCCAATTTCTATGCCCGCTGGACGCTGACCTCCCCCAGCAAACGGAACACCTGGCGTCACCCGGTCCATCTGGGGGAACTGGAGAGCGCGGAGGACGCGGCTACGTTTACTCTCGACGAGCTCACGGCGCGGGCGGGGCCACCGGACTTCCTGAAGGTGGACGTCGACGGCTACGAATACCATGTCCTCAGCGGCGGCCGCAAGACGCTGACCGAGCACCGACCCCGCATCCTGATCGAACTCTGCCCCTATCTACACCGCGAGCCGGGAAGGGATTTCGCTGCGCTCGTGTCTCTCCTGCTCGACAAGGAGTACGACCTGTTCGACGAGCGGGGCGCTCGGCTCCCCCACGATCCTTGCACGCTCGAGCGCCTGATCCCAGAAGGCGGGAGTATCAACGCTCTCGCGAACCCCAGAGAGGCCGGCTGGGCAGATGGGACCGCCCGGATCGGACACGAGAAGACGGGCCAACTCAACACGCGACTCGTCTGAGCACGATGAGCGCGAACATGGCGGCGCGACGAATTGGCCAGACTCGTTCGAGAGCGCGCCATGGGCCAGATGTCCAGGCCGGCATCAACGGCCGCCACGACATTCCTCCGCTCATGAGGTAGCGAAGAGGCATGATGGGTCGGATGATCTCGATGCGCCACATGGGAAACTCGCGCTCGAAGCGTGGACGATCCCGCTCGAAGACGATCCAGGGTAAAGCGCCGTTCGCGCCGGATAGGGGGCCGGTTCGGGAAAAGGTCCAGTCCGTCGCCGCCGGCTCGAACGGTTCATGGTGGAGGTGGGTATAGAAAAACCGAGACCAGCTCGTCAGCCAGGGCTCGACCATGGCGAGAGCACCGCCCTCCACGACGCATCGGGCCGCTTCTGACAGGAACGACCGTACGTTCGGGATGTGATGGAGGACGTTGGTCATCGCAATTGCGCGGAGCGTTCGATCGCCCAGTGGAAGCTGCTGGGCGTCGGTGACGATGTCGATATTCCTCAGGGGCCAGATATCCGTGGATATCAATCCGGGAACATGGTCCCGGAAGAAGCTGGCGCCGCTTCCCACCTCGAGCATCGGCTGGGAGCCACTGGGGAGGACGCCGGCCAGGAGCTCGTACCAGTCCTCGTAGATAGCGCGGAGAAACCGGTTCTCGAGGAGGATGGACCGGCGCAGCTCGGTCGTGATGGGATGATCGATTTCCATCCCCCGCGTCAGGGGATGGCTCAGCCATGTTCGAACTGTGGACCCTAGCTTCCCGAGCACGCTCTTCACTGAATGACCAGGCCCGGGGGCGCCTTGCTACGCGCCACGCTTACCCGCTCGGAGTTCTCGATGAACCACGCGTAGGTGCTTTCGATCCCCTCCCGCAGCGCGATTGTGTGATGCCAGCCCAGGTCGTGGATGCGTGAGACATTGAGCAGCTTTCGCGGGGCGCCATCCGGCTTGTCAGGATCGAAAGTGAGCTCCAAACCGGGCGCCACCACCTGGCGGACTATCTCCGCAAGCTCACGGATAGTCAGATCCTCACCAGTGCCGACGTTGATGTGCTGATCCTCGTCGAAGTGGCACATCAGGAAGAGGCAGGCGTCGGCCAGGTCATCGACGTGAAGGAACTCCCGCCGGACTGAACCGGTACCCCAGACCACGACATCCCGTCTTCCCTCGGCCGCGGCGTCGTGGAAGCGTCGGATCAAGGCCGGCAGCACGTGGGAGCTCTCGAGGTCGAAGTTGTCGTTCGGTCCGTAGAGGTTGGTCGGCATCGCAGAGATGAAGTCGCAATTGTATTGCCTCCGGTAGGCTTGACAGAGCTTGATTCCCGCGATCTTCGCCACCGCGTACGGCTCGTTCGTCGGTTCGAGTTGACCGGTCAGGAGATCCTCTTCCTTCATGGGCTGTGGCGCTTCGCGAGGGTAGATACACGAGCTGCCTAGGTAGAGGAGCCTCTTCGCTTTGAAAAGGTGCGCGGCATGCACGACGGTCGCGTGAATCATCAAGTTGTCGTAGATGAACTCGGCAGGCCGGGTGCTGTTGGCCAGGATGCCACCGACGGTCCCGGCGACCAGGAGGACATACTCCGGCCGGTTAGCCTGGAACCAGTAGTTGACGGCCGACTGATCGCGGAGGTCCAGCTGCTCGCGAGTCGCGGTGAGAATCTGGCTGAACCCCTCTTTGCGCAACCGCCGGAGGATCGCCGAACCGACGAGCCCGCAATGTCCCGCGACGAAGATCGATGAATCCAGGTTGAGCACAGGCGGCATCGAACTGTCTCTCGACCGGTCGAACCATACCACCGGCACGCTTGGATTTCTTCGCGGGTCCTTCTTACGTAGTCCTGGATCGTGCGAGGCTGATACTTGTTTGGCGAAGGGGGCGGGATTCGAACCTGCGAGAGACTTGCCCGATGACAGCTAACAGCAACCGAATCAGTGGACTAGGCACCTCGCCCTTGCTGCCGCCTCCTGCTGATAGCGGTCATTTGTTGTGTCCAAGTGTGCCAGGAGTGTGCCATGGGGGGTGGCCCCTTGAAATCAGCGCAGGCCGCTTCCTGAACCAACCCCCTCTTACGGGGCGAGCTCGCGCGGGGGCCGCTGCCGCTTTAGCCCCTTTGCCGGACACGTGCACGAGAGTAATCTCTCCCTCTCCGCCAAACCTTCCACCTCGGGCTGGCCGGCGAGTCTTGACCTGGTGTGCCTTGTTCGGTTAAATTCTAAAGTTCGTCCGTCGATGGCCCGACCCCGCCGGGGTCGTTCACCAAGCAGGGGTCACCGGCGACAACAACGAGAACAGTCGGGACAGAACCGTGAAACGTACATACCAGCCCAAGAATCGGCGCCGCAAGAAGAAGCACGGCTTTCGATCGCGCATGCAAACCCGCCAGGGGCGAGCGATCTTGTCGCGGCGCCGTCGCAAAGGCCGGGCACGTCTGGCCGTCTAGCGAAATGCCGGTCGGGCGAGAGCCGTCTCGCCCCGGAGAGTCGTTGCGTCGGGCAGAGCGGCTTTGTCGCCGAGAGGACTACCGCCGTTGCTACCAAAAGGGCCGGCGAAACTTCGGGTCGCACTTAACGCTCCACTTTGTTGACAATCAGCGCGATTGCGCGCGTATCGGCATGACCGTAAGTCGGAAGGTCGGTGGCGCAGTCGTTCGGGTCAAACTCAAGAGAAGATTCCGGGAGATCTACAGGCGATGGCCTCAGCGCAGGGATCTTCCCCCACTGGACTTGGTGGTTCATGCCAAGCCGTCCTCCGCGAGAGCCACGTTCGGCGAACTGGAACGGGACCTGATCCGGGGGCTTCGGCGGGTGCTCGAGAACTCGAACCAGGCGTGGCGGCAAAGGCGGCCCTAGCTCTCGTTGCGGTCTATAAGCGCTTTCTGTCTCCTCTGTTGCCGAGGGCCTGCAGGTTTTCACCCTCCTGCTCGGAGTATGCCCGATTGGCGATTCTCAAGTACGGCTTCGTCGGTGGGAGCTTGCGAGCGCTTGGCCGGTTGCTGCGCTGCCATCCCTTTCACCCCGGCGGGGTTGATCTGCCTTAAGTTGGACGCAAAGGAGCGCCTTGGATAACAAACGCCTATTTCTGGCTGCTTTACTTTCGGTCGCAGTGCTGCTTCTCTGGCAGACGATATTCCCGAGTGCGCCCCAACCTAGCCGCGAGCCGAGCCCAGAGCCGAGGCCGATCGAGAGTCCGACCGGCGGCGCCGAGAGAGGCTCGTCCGGTTTTGCGGCCGAGCCCCGGGACGTCGGCCCGCCGGCGGGTGCCGACGCCGACCGCCGGCAAGAGACTCTCGGGGAAGAGCTCCAAGAAGAGATCGTGGCCGCCGCCGAGCGCGAGGTGGTGCTCGAGAGCGACCGCATTCGGGCGATTTTCAGCAACCGCGGTGCCCAGCTGCATTCGTTCGTCTCCAAGGAGCACTCGAATGGGTCCGGCGGCGGTGTCGACCTGGTCAAGCGTCGCGCCGAGCCCCCCTACCCTTTCGCCATCGTAGATTTCCGTGGAGCCTCCGATCCGCTCAACGACGCTCTGTTCGTTGTTTCCGAGGGAGCAGGCACCGAGGAAGATCCTATTCGCTTCGAGTATTCGGGGGCTTCGGGCCGGGCCGAGAAGAGTTTTTGGTTGCGAGATGACGGCATGCTGGGCGTGCGCCTCTCGGTGGCCGGCCGGTCTGATTGGTCCTTGTTGCTCGGCCCCGGGGTTCGAAATCCGGAGCTCGAAGAGACCGAAAGCCGCTTTGCCCGGCGGGCCGCGATCTACATGCGAGACCAGGAGGTCGAACGGCTGGATGCCCGGAAGACCGCGGAGGCCGAGCGAATCTCGGGTAGCGGAGTCTCGTGGATAGGGCTCGAGGACACCTACTTTCTGACCGGCTGGGTAGTGACCGGCGCGCCCTTCGAGTACGCGCTGGTTCGGCCGGTTTCGGGCCGGATCGCCGGCAAAGGCGAAGAAGCCGTGTTCGAGGTGGCCGCGGCCCCGGTCGAGGACGACGACGGGGTGGTTCGCGAGCTCGAGCTGCTGATCGCCGCCGGAGCCGAAGTCCTGGAAGGCTCGGCCTATCTCGGTGCCAAGCAGTATGACCACCTGGCGGTGTTGCCGAACGGTCTTCAGGAGGCCGTCAACCTCGGCTTCTTTGCGATCTTGGCGAAGCCCATTCTCTTCGGTTTGCGCTGGCTCCACCACGAAGTGACCGGTAACTGGGGCTGGGCGATCATCCTGATGACCGTGTTCATTCGCCTGATTCTGTTTCCGCTGACGCACAAGAGCTTCGTGTCGATGCAGAAGATGCAAGAGGTCAACCCGAAGATCCAGGCGATCAAGAACAAGTACCGCGGCAAGCTCAAGGACAAGCAGGGGCGGCCCAACACCGAGATGCAGCGCAAGATGAATGAAGAGGTCATGGGGCTCTACAAGAAGGAAGGTGTGAACCCTGCGGGGGGCTGCCTTCCCATGTTGCTCCAGATCCCGGTTCTGTTTGCCTTCTACAACCTGCTCTCGGCCGCGGTCGAACTACGCCACGCGCCGTGGATTCTGTGGATTCAAGATCTTTCGGCACCGGACCCCTTCTATGCGCTGCCGATCATCATGGGCGCGAGTCAGTTCGTGCAGCAGAGGCTGACGCCTGCAGCGGCGGATCCGATGCAGAGAAGAATCTTCATGCTGATGCCGTTCTTTTTCACGTTTCTATTCTTGGGTTTTCCGAGTGGAATGGTGCTGTACTGGCTGACAAACAACGTCCTGGGCATCGCCCAGCAGGCCGGCTACAAGCGCTTGAAGGAAAGCCGGGCGGCGAAGACGAAGGGCGACAAGAAGTAGAGGAAGGAAAGTCCGTTATGAGTCCCGCAAAGAAGTTCTTTTCCGGCAATACGCTCGAACAAGCGGTTCTTCAGGCAGCGCGCTATTTTCAGCTCGACCCGGAGGAAGTTGCCTATGAGCAGGTCGAGCGCCGCCACGGCTTTCTCAAAGTCCGACGCCGAGTCGTGATCGGCGTCGATCCCGAAAGCCCACGTCAAGACCCGTCGTCTGTGGGCAGCCTGGCTCCGGAGCCGGAGAGGGGCGCGCCAGAGGAGAGCGTGCAGGCCGTCTCGGATGGCGGCGAGGGTGGGTCTGAGCCTGGGGAAACCCCGCAGCCGGCGGGTCGCTCCGATTCCTCTCCCCCGAGCTCGGACCCGGAGGGCGAGAACGCCTGGCTGGACCTGAGCCCCGCGGACGCGACCGAGGCTGCCGAGGAGGCGCTGCGGCGGCTGTTTCGGCTCGGCGCTTTGGACCTTTCGGCGGAGATAGCAACTACCGAGGCCGGGCTCGAGGTAGAGCTGAGCGGTGCCCACGAGGACCAGCTCTTCGAGGACCGCGGCCGCTTGCTGCTGGCGCTCCAGCACCTGCTACCGCGGATGATTCGAGGCTTGACCGGAGCCTCGGTTCCGTGCCGGGTCGATTCAGACAACTTTCACGAGGTTCGCGCCGAGCAATTGCGGGTACTGGCGCAGGATGCGGCCGCCAAAGTCCGCAGGGAACACCGAATGCAGAGCCTCGAGCCGATGTCGCCGGACGAGCGCAGGATCGTGCATTTGACGTTGGCCGACGATCCGGCCGTGGAGACCGAGAGTCACGGCACCGGTCTGTTCAAGCGAGTTGCGGTTCGGCCCATTCGCCGGCAAGCGCCGGGTCAAGACCGCGACAATCGATAGCGTTCTTTCATTGCCACGAAGCGGTCGTAGCTCTTGCGATCGAGTTCGGGGGCGAGGTGCTCTTCGAGAATCGGGAGCAGCTCGTCTTTCAGGAATCTGCCGCGGGCCATCCATTGGAAGTAGCTGCGGCCGCCATGGTGGTAGGGGCCATAGAGCTTTCCACCCGGGAAAGTACTCTCGATCCATCGAAACAGCGCCTCGTGGTCGGTGTGCATCCTGAGAGTGACCTGAGGCTGGCGCCCGTCTCCCCCGAAGTGTCCTTCCCCGACGAGCACTCCGACCAGAAAGCCTTTTGCGAATTGCGATGTATCCTGTTTCACCGTCAGGTTTCCCGTGGAACAAAGGTGCAGCGAGTTGTTTCACCGTCAAGTTTCCCGTGAAACATGGGCTGTCGTCAAGGGGGCGTTTTCGGGGCCGCTGAGGCCGTAGAATGACAGAGTGGCAACGGTCTTGGACGCAATTTCGGCAGATCAGTTTCGCAGTCGGCTCGAAGCGTCGGGCTGCGGAAGTCTCTCGGCGGATCTGGTAAGAAGACTTCTTGCCCATTACGTGGAACTCCGGCGGTGGGCCGGACGACTTGCGCTGGTGAGCGCGGGTGAAGCCGAACTGATCGTCGAGCGCCACTACGCGGAGAGCTTGCGCGCCCTACCCCTGCTCGGTGACGCCTCAACGGTGCTCGATCTGGGATCGGGCGCGGGCTTTCCGGGGCAGGTGCTCGCGGCGGCTCGCCCGGATCAGCGTTTCTGGCTGTTCGAGTCGCGGGTTCGCAAGGCCTCTTTCCTGCGCGCGGCTGCTGCCAAGGCGGAATTGTCCTGCCGTATTGTCAATGCTAGAGTTTCCGGGCGTCACCCGGTGACGGCGACAGTGACAGATGGAAAGATAGATCTGGTGACCGTCCGAGGTGTCAGGATCGATCGAGATATCTGGGCGGGCCTCGAGCCGGGGCTCGCGTTCGGGGCTCGAATCCTCCGGTGGGAGGGTCCGTCGGCCGCTCCCTGGCCCCAGGCGAGCTTGGGACGAGTGGTCGAGCTTCCGGGGCATGGGCGCAGGATCCAGGAGTGGCTTCCCTTGGCCGAGAGCCCTCGATGACAACCACGATCGCGATAGCCAATCAAAAAGGAGGCGTCGGAAAGACGACCACCGCGATCAATCTCGGCGCCGCCCTGGCGGCTCTGGAGAGAGACATTCTGATCGTGGACTGCGATGCTCAGGGCAATGCCAGCCGTGGGCTGGGAGTGGAAACGGAGGGTCCCACCGTTTACGAGGTCTTGATTGGAGAAGCCGAGATGGCGGAAGCGATTCGCCCGACATCGCTCGCCTGTCTTCAAATGGTCCCGTCGAACCGAGCGCTCGTCGGAGCCGAGGTGGAGTTTGTCGGGCTGGCAGGGTGGCAGCATCGCTTGGCGCACGCGCTGTCCGAAGTGACCGCGAACTACGACACGATCCTGCTCGATTGTCCGCCGTCTCTGGGGCACCTGACGGTCAGCGCCCTGGTGGCGGCCGACGGTGTGCTGGTGCCGCTCCAGTGTGAGTACTTTGCGCTCGAAGGCATCAAAGAGCTGCTCCAGACGGTGTCGAGAGTGCAGCAGAGCTTGAACTCGCGGCTCCAGTTGACCGGGATCTTGTTGACCATGTACGACGAGAGAACCAATCTGGCTCGCGACGTGGCTCGAGAGGTCCGAACGCACTTTGCCGGCCGGGTCTACGACACCGTGGTTCCGCGCAACGTCCGATTGGCCGAGGCACCCAGTCACGGTCTGCCGGTTCTGAACTACGACATCAGGAGCCGCGGCGCGCAGGCCTATCTGGCGCTGGCCCGAGAGGTTCTGACGAGGAGAATATGATGGCGAAGAAGAGCGGCCTGGGCCGCGGTCTCGATGCTTTGTTCTCGGAAGCGCCCGCTGCTTCGGTGCCTCGAACCGAGATCGCGCTCGACGACCTAGTGCCGAACGACTATCAGCCTCGCGCTGAGTTCGATCCCGAGGAGCTCGCCGAGCTGGCTGCGTCGATTCGTGCCCAGGGTCTCATTCAGCCGATTCTGGTGACGCCCCGAGCGAAGGGCGGGTACTCGATTGTCGCCGGAGAGCGACGTTGGCGAGCTGCGCGCGAAGCCGGCTTGTCGCGGGTGGCGGTCGTGGTGAGGGACATGGCCTCGAAACGAGAGTTTCTGGAGGCGGCTCTCGTAGAGAATATGCAGCGCTCCGACCTCAATGGCATCGAGGAGGCGGAGGCGTTTGACCGGCTGAGGCGGGAATTCGGCCTGTCGCACGAAGAGATCGCCGAGAGGGTGGGCAAGAGCCGCTCGGCGGTTTCCAACCGGTTGCGACTGCTCGGGCTGCCGGACGAGGTGCAGGGCATGTTGCGGAGAGGGCAGTTGACCGCCGGCCAGGCGCGTCCGTTGCTCAGCTTGCCGAGGGCGCGAGATCGGATCCTTTGGGCCCGGCGAGCGGTCAAGGAGGGGCTCAACGCGCGTCAGCTCGAAGCCGCGACCCGGCCGAAGGAGGCTTCCCAGCGAAGCCGAGCCCGGCCCACGGTCGATCCGGACACGGCGGCGGCGGCCGAACGCTTGACAAAACATTTACAAACGAAAATTGAAATAAAAAGACACGCCAAGGGTGGCAAACTTATCCTGGCCTTTCACTCGGAGGAAGAACTGATTCGTCTTTATGACATGCTCATGAGTACTGGGAGCGATGGATGAAGAAAACAGGATCCAGAGGTGATCTCAACGGCTTCCTCGATGAGGGCAGTTATATCGAGGGCGCTCTCCATTTCGAAGACACCTTCCGCCTCGACGGACGACTCAAGGGGCGCGTCGTTTCGCGTGGCGACCTGGTGGTCGGTGAGCACGGTGATGTCGACGCCGAAATAGAGGTTGGCAGGATCTTCGTTTCCGGGACGGTTCGCGGCAGCGTGGTGGCCCAGCACCGGGTCGAGATCGCCGCCGGTGGCAGAGTCTTGGCCGATCTCGAGACGCCCAGCCTGGTCGTGGAAGACGGCGCCGTGCTCCAGGGCCAGTGCAACATGTCCACTCAGGCCGGCTCGGTCGATCGCGATCGGCCGGAGCAGGCGCCCGAGAGGGCGCAGAACGTCACTCGGCTGCCGTTGCCGAAGAAGAGCTGAGGTCTTCTTCGACCATGGAGGGCGGCTGCCCGACCAGCGTCTCGTAGGACGGGACGAAGTTGAGCGGCGTTTGAGCCAGGAACGGCGCCGAGAAGGCATCCACCAGAACCTGGCCGTCCAACTCGCGACTGATCGGCAGCTGGGTGGCATAGAGCAACGTCGGCATCACGTCGAGGAGACTTGCGCGTTCGAGGAAGTGTCCCTGCTTGACGCCCTCGCCCATCAGAAACAGCACGCCGTCATTCGCGGGGCTGAAGCTCCCCTCGTCTGATCTTCCGGTGGTGGCGAACCAGACCCGTCGCCAGCCTTCGGGGCTCTGAGCGCCAAACGGTGAAACGATCGCCATCAGCTTGGGTCCATCTTGGCGCTCCCAGAGATCGGCCAGATAGCTGTCCAGGTGCCGGTAGTAGGCGGTGACCAGATGGGCCGCGGTTCTGCGGCGCTCGTTTCGGATGCCCTCGTGCTCGAAGGCGGAGAAGCCTCCCAGATAGCGCGTGGAGACTTCTCCCAGGCCGGGAAGCAGGATGAAGAAGCGGCGCAGATCCTGACGCTGCTCGAGAAGGAACTGCGCAAGAGACTCCCGCCAGACATCTCCGGCAAGAGCGCTCAGTACCTCCGGAGGTGCGTCGGTAAACGCGGCCAGGGGTCCGGGACCGAGCTCGTTCTGGCCAATCTGAAAGAGGATCCCTCGCTCGGCGAGCTCGGGCGGGAGCGCGGCCGGCGCCGAGAAGTTGCCCGCGAAGTATCGCTCCGAGAAGGTGAAGGCGGACGTCTCGGTAACCGGATAGAGCGAGGGCCAGGACACGACGCCTGTCCTCAGGCTCAGTCTCGAGTAGATCTCCCAGAGTGCGAGGCCGCGACGACTCGTGGCGTCGGGTCGAGCGCGGCGAAAGCCCGGCATCAATCGGTCCGGCAGCGGTAGCCCCCACGGCAGCAACGTCAGTCGCGGTTTGCCGGGAAGAAAGCCGACTCTGAGCGAGGTCTCCGAGAGCACTCCATGCTTGTACGGAAACTTGCCGGTGGCGAGCGAGGTCCACAGCGCCGAGCGCATGATCGGAGACAGTGGCTCCAATCGAGCGTGAACGCCGCCTTCCACGATCTGCCCGAAGAAGGGCAGCTGGCCCTCTTGGACCAGCGGCAGAATGGCGTCGAGGGTGGCTCCTTCGAGACCGACGACGAAGAGAGCGGGACCTTCTTCGAGCTCGACCAGCGAGGGTAGCGGCGCCGACTGGAGCCGGGGCCGGTAGGCCTCGCGACGTTCTCCGAGCGCATACACGGAGGCCAGAGAGATCACCAGAAACAGGAGGATCGATCGGCGGCCATATCGTCTCGGAGGGAAGCTGTGCAGGAGCGCCGTGTAGAAGAGCACCACCGCGGCAAAGCTCAGCAGGCCCGCGGCCTTGATCAACCGGATATTGATTCCGGGCGGTGTGTAGAAAGCCAGAAAGGAGGCCTGAATCCAGTCGGCAAGCGCCGCCGTCGCCAGCACCGCGATGATCGCCCAGGGCAGGATTCGTTGGGCCGCTCCCGGCCGCCTCCAGGTGTAGAAGGTCAGCCCGGAGGCGCTCACAACCCCCAGCAACAATCCGAGAACCGCCGATGCCCGAAAGAAACGAAACCAATCGAAAGGGATGTCGGGGTTCAAGAAGAGCAGCAGGCCGGCGAGTTGAGCGCCGGCGAGAAGACCCGGCAGCAGGTTGAGCGCTATCTCTCGCGCGCGCCGCGACGAGCCAGGCAACCGGCGAGGGGCGGTTTCAGGCATTGACGACTCTTGCTTTGCTAGATTGGAGCGACTCGCCTAGAGGGGGCCGGTGAAACAGCAGAATAACAGAGGTCCTGATGGCGCCGTTGCGCACCTTTCCTGGCCGCATCGGCTGTTGCTGTCGCTGCCCGCCGAGAGCGCCCACTCCATTGCGCTGAGCGCCTTGCGGCTCGTGCAGTCGACGCCGGTCCGCGGCCTGATCGAAAGTCGATACCGAGTAGACACCAACGACCGTCTGTCTCAAGCGAATCTGCTGGGCCAGAGGTTCTCTAATCCGGTCGGTCTCGCCGCCGGCTTCGACAAGGACGGACTCGTCATTCCCGGAATGGCTGCGCTTGGATTCGGCTGGCTGGAGGTCGGAGCGGTGACCCCGCGTGCACAAAAAGGGAATCCGCGTCCGCGACTCTTTCGATACACCACCGCGGCCAGCCTCGAGAACGCGATGGGCTTCAACAACCGGGGCTCGCGGGCACTTCACGGGCGTCTCGAGCTCTTTTATCCGGCGGCGGTCCCGCTATTCGTGAATCTGGGAAAGAACCGCGATACGCCCAACGCCCAGGCGCTCGACGATTACCTGCTGCTGATCGACACTCTCCGCGATCGCTGTGATGGCTTCGTGCTGAATGTCTCTTCGCCCAACACACCCGGGCTTCGCGACCTTCAGCGAAGGCACGAGCTTGGCGACCTGGTGCGCGGCACTCGCGCGGCGACCAACCGGCCGCTGCTGGTCAAGCTCTCTCCGGACCTCGAAGTCTCGGAAGCTCTCGAGATCGCCGAGGCGAGCGTCGCTTCCGGGGCCGACGGAATCGTCCTGGCGAACACCACCACGGACTATGAGCTCCTTCCCGGGGCCAGAAGAGTCGGCGGATTGAGCGGCCGGGTCCTGCGCCGCCGCAGTCTCGAACTGCTTGAGGCCCTGGCCGGGGACCTGTTTGGCAAATGCCTTCTGGTGAGTGTCGGCGGGGTCTCGTCCGGGGCGGATGTCTACCAGCGCTTGCGAGCCGGTGCCGGCCTGGTGCAGCTCTACTCCGCGCTGGTATTCGAAGGGCCGGGACTTGTCGCCCGGATCCGGAAAGAGCTGGTCGAGTTACTCGACCGAGATGGATACGAGTCGATAGCGGAGGTGATCGGTGCCGATCTGGAACCCAAGGGAGAGGGGTAATACCTGAGATGAAAACGAACGCTGCGCGCAAGATCGTGGTTGCATTGGACACCTCGGACTGGGATGAGTTTCGCCACTGGTGCCGGACCCTCGGCCCACGAGTGGGACTGCTCAAGGTCGGGCTCGAGGCCTTCGTCAGGTGGGGACCTCGGGCGGTGGAGGAGGCCCGGGCGAAGGCAAGGGTCTTTCTGGATCTGAAGCTCCACGACATTCCGAATACCGTCGCTCGAGCCGTCAGCGCGGTTGCGGATCTGGGAGTCGACTACGTGACCGCCCACACGACCGGGGGGAGCGACATGCTGAGCGCAGCTTCGGAGGCCGGGAGCGGCCGGGTCGGGATCCTCGCCGTGACGCTCTTGACGCACATGGATGAAGGGTCGCTCATGGGCCTGGGGATCGATGACCCGCCCGACGTCCTGGTTTCGGCCTGGGCCAGGTTGGCGCACCAAGCCGGGTGCGCCGGTGCCGTCTGCTCGCCGCGTGAAGTCGCCCGGTTGCGCGGCGTTCTGCCCGGATCCTTCACCCTAGTGACGCCGGGCGTTCGGCCGGCCGGCTCCGGCCCCGACGACCAGAAGCGCACGGCGACCCCCGCCCAGGCGCTTGAGGCGGGCGCGGATCTGCTGGTTGTGGGAAGACCGTTGACAGCGTCCGACGATCCCGAGGCCGCGCTCGAGCGTCTGCTAGCCGAGCTCTGAGCAGATCCTGGTCGAAGGAAGGCGGCAGCTAGACAATGATGACCGGTCGATCCACCTTGACCTCGAACGACCAGTCGTAGGTCGTAACGACGAGGTTGATGGGCACCGAATAGCTGTAAGAGATCCTGATCCGGCCGCCGACGCGCTTGACGTGGACCGCTTTTTTGTCGACCGGAAGGCCTAGGTTCTTGACCTGGGTGAGCACGTTGGCCGCGATGTTCTCGACCGGAGCTTCGGCGCTACGCTCGGCCTGGTTGGTCATGAAGCTCTTGAGCTCAGCGGCCTTCATCTGTGCCGGGATGGCCTGATAGGCGACGTAGGCGGCGAATCCCAGAGCTGCTAGCCACATCAGACAACCGAGCTTGCTGTCTCCCCGACCGGGTCGAAACGTCCTCATAGAGCTCTATCTTAACCTCAACCCGTCTGGCTAGCGGATCAGGCGCAAGCTCCGGCGCCAACGCGTTCGGGCTGGGAACTTGACGACGACCTCCAGCAGCTGACGCAGGCGGGGTCCCAAGCCCGGCCAGCCGGTGCCCTGATGAGCGGCATCGAAGGACCAATAGACGATGAGTGCGCGGCCCTTGACGAATTCTCGCGGCACGGTGCCCCAGAAGCGGGAGTCGTGCGAGTCGTCCCGATTGTCGCCGAGAAAGAAGAGCTCACCTTCGGGGACCGTTATCGGCCCGAAGTTGTCTCTACGCCGATACTCCTCGGAGAGAAAGATGGATCGCGGGTAGATGCGCGGATCCCGGTGAAGAACATAGGCGGATTCGTCGAGAGGCTCGCCGTTGACGAAGACGACCTTGTCTCGAATCTCGATCCGGTCGCCGGCAACGCCGATGCAGCGCTTGATGAAGTCGCGAGTCGGCTCTTCGGGGAATCGGAACACGGTGATGTCGCCCGGTCGAACCTCGCGAGCCGGTAACAGGCCACCTTCGAGGTAGGTCGGCCCGTAGATGAATTTGTTGACCAGGATGTGGTCTCCGACCAGGAGATTCTCTTCCATCGAGGAGCTCGGAATCTTGAAGGCCTGGAGTACGAAGGAGCGCGCAAACGTGGCGAAGATGACCGCGATGAGCAGGGCCTCGAGGTAGTCGCTCCAGGGATGCTTCGCGCGCGGAGTGGTCGCCGGCGGCGGGGCGTCAACCGGCGTTCGCGGCGCTGCCCCTTCCGAGGCGGCGGATGTCATCAGCGGATCACGTGGAGCGTGCGGCCCCAGCGGGTCTTGGTGACGAAGCTGGCTGCGGTCTGTCCCAGTTGTCTTAGCCGCGCCCCCCAGCCCGGCCACGATCCGTCGGGCGTCTCGCCGCCGAAGGACCAGTAGACCAAGAAGGCCCGGCCCTTGATGAAGTGAGCGGGCACCGGTCCCCAGAAGCGCGAATCGTACGAATGATCCCGGTTGTCGCCCATGCAGAAATAGTGCTCCGCGGGCACCACATAGGGCCCGAAGTCATCCCTGGAACGCAAGCCGGCCCGGCCGCGCCTGCTGTCCCGGTGCACGGCGAAGCCCGATTCGTCGACCGGCTCGCCATTCACAAAGAGCGTCTTTCCCGTGACCTGGATCGTGTCGCCGGGGATCCCGACGCAGCGTTTGACCATGTCCACCGCGGGCCGCTCGGGCGAGCGGAAGATCACGACGTCGCCACGTTGCACCTTGCGCAGCGGGAACAGGGCTTTTTCGAGATTCGAGCTTTCGGACCCGAAGATGAACCGGTTGACGAAGAGGTGGTCGCCGATGAGGAGGGTCTCCTCCATCGAAGCGCTGGGAATGTAGAAGGTCTTGAAGACAAAGGCGTTGGTGAATCCGAGAAAGATCCCGGCGATCAACAAAGCCTCGAAATACTCGCGGAAAGTAGAACGCCGTTTCTGCACATCCCTAATCTAGCAGGCACGAGCGCAAAGTCGATGACAAGCGTTTTTGCGCCAGTCCAAATGGCTTGACAGGGGGCCGGTCCCCGATGCCCTCTACCGCGCGGGCTCCGGGCCGCAGCCCTCGTGTCCAGATCCCTTGACGCCCGGGACTTGCCCAAGAGCCGGGCATAGCCCGGTAAACCACGACAAACAAGCGGCTTGACCGCTTTCTCGAGCCTTGGCCGGGATCGTGATCTGGGGACCGAGCACACGGAAACCGGAGAAAGGAGGCGCGATCAGTAGAACAAGGACCCAGCAACTGGCCACGGCAGGCAACCCCTGGCCACCTTTGACCAGAAGTGATTCGAAAGCAAATGAGCACAACGCTCGAAACCACCCACAACAACAAAAGGAGAAAATCATGGGTGACCTCAAGAACAGACTTTTCGTTGGACTCTTGATCCTGGCCGCGCTCGCGCTGGCCACCGGAAGCATGGCCGCGGCCGCCGAGGGCAAGGTCAACATCAACCAGGCCGGCGTCGAAGAGTTGTCTCTTCTGCCCCGAGTCGGCGAAGTGGTCGCCGGTCGCATCGTCGAGTTTCGTTCGGCCAACGGCGCCTTCGAGGCGACCGAGGACCTGATGCTCGTCAAAGGGATCGGCGAACGCACGTTCGAGCTCATCGAGCCACACATCAGCTTGTCGGGCGAGACGACCCTGACCGAGAAGGTTAGCGCGCCGCGCAAGCCCAAGGACGAGGGCGAGGAGTAGTCGGTGAAGCGGGGGCGCTCGCGCGCCCCCGCGCCGGCTTCGACATGGATCGATCAACCATGAAACCGAACTGCGGATTTCAACTGATCGAGCTCGTTCTCGTACTGGCGCTGATCGTGCTGGTGGCGGGGGTGGGCCTGCCCTGGATCACGAGCGGAGCCACTTCACTCGAGCTCGACCTGGCCTCGGCGGAGGTCGTCAACGCGTTGCGCCTGGCGCGGGCCACGGCGATTCGACTGGGCGTCAAGGTCGGGGTCAAGTTTCGTGAACAGCAGAAAGGTGTCTTCACCTTCACTCTCTATCGAGATGGTGACGGTGACGGCGTTTTGACCAGAGACATCGAGTCCAGCGTCGACCCCCCGGTCGGACCACCTCGCAATCTTCATCATTTCGGCCGGCGGGTCAGGCTTGGATTCCCGCTCGGTCCCGCACCGAGGGACCCGGGCAATCACCGCCGCCGGCTGCCGCCCGACCCGGTCCGCTTCAACCGCTCGGATCTCGCTTCCTTCGGTCCGCTCGGTGGGTCGACTCCGGGCTCGATCTACTTGACCGACGGCCGATCTCGGCTGGCCGCGGTGCGGCTCTTCGGCCGTACGGGCAAGGCCAAGATTCTGCGCTACGACGTCGAATCCGAGACCTGGCGCTGAGCGGCCATGAGAGCCTTGACCGAAAAAGCAGGGGTGAAGTAGATTCCCCCTCACCTTGAGCGCCATCGTCGTCATCACAACCGTTGGAACCGAAGAGGAAGCCAACAGCCTCGCCGGGGAGCTGGTGGGTCGCCGGCACGCTGCCTGTGTCAACGTTATTCCGATTCGCCGGTCCGTCTACCGGTGGCAAGGCAAGCTCTGCGAAGACAGCGAGTTCATGCTTCTCATCAAGAGCGTCGAAGACGAGTATCCGGCGATCGAAGCCGCGATTCAGGAGCTCCACAGCTACGAGCTGCCGGAGATTCTGCGTTTTGCGGTTCAGGGAGGCGAGGAGAGGTTCCTGGCGTGGCTGGCCGAGTCGGTTCAGAAGAACCCGACCTTGGCCCAGGGCTCGGACTCCTAGAGCGCCGACAGGGCCTGCTCGAGATCTGCCAACAGGTCTTCGCGGTCCTCGATTCCGACCGAGACCCGGACCAGCCCTTCGCTGATGCCGAGCTCTGCCTGCCGCTCCGGTGGCACCGAGGCGTGGGTCATCGAGGCCGGGTGCGAGATCAGGGTCTCGACACCGCCCAGGCTCTCGGCGAGGCTGAGCAGCTCGAGCCGATCCAGAAAGGTCTTGGCGGCCGAGCGGCCGCCAAGATCGAACGCGATCAGCGCGCCAAAGCCGGACGCCTGTTTCTTCTGGGTCTCGTGTCCGGGATGATCGGAAAGCCCGGGGTAGAGCACCGAGCGGACCTTGGGATGGCCCGCCAGGAACCGGGCGACGGCGCGGCCGTTGACCTCGTGCCGCTCCATGCGAACGGCGAGGGTCTTCAGGCCCCTCAGGACCAGAAACGAGTCGAAGGGACTGAGAATGGCGCCTTCCGACTTCTGCACGAAGCCGAACCACTCGGCGTCCTTCTCGTGCTTGCTGACCAGAGCGCCGCCGATCGAGTCGCTGTGGCCGTTCAGAAACTTGGTCGTCGAGTGGATCACGAAATCGGCGCCGTGCTCGAGCGGCTGCTGGAAGTAGGGGGACATGAAGGTATTGTCCACGGCCAGCTGAGCCCCACGCGCATGAGCAATCTCGGCGGCGCCGGCGATGTCGGTGACCTCGATCATCGGGTTGGTGGGCGTTTCGATGTAGACGAGCTTGGTCTCAGGCGTGATGGCGCGCTCAATCGTTGCCAGGTCGGGGGAGTCCACCCAGGAGAACGAAAGGTCGTAGCGCTCGAGGACGTGATGAAAAAAGCGATAGGTGCCGCCGTACACGTTGCGCGAACAGACGACATGCTCACCGGCCCTGACCAGGGTCAGGAGAGTCGCGATCGCCGACATGCCCGAGGCGAAAGCGTGGCAGGCGAGCCCCCCTTCGAGTGAAGCGATGTTCGCTTCCAGGGCCTCCCGGGTGGGATTCTGAACGCGCGCGTACTCGTAGCCCTTGTGGACCCCGAGCTCCTCGTACATGTAGGTGGAGGTCTGGTAGATCGGGACCGTGACCGAGCCGGTGACCGGGTCGGGTGATTGCCCGGCATGAATCGCGCGGGTCGAAAAGCCGAGTTTTCTGGAATCGCCTTTCAAAGGGGTATCTCCTCAACGACAAACGCCGGCCGAAGCGGACCGGCGTGAGCAAGCCGGCGAGATTCTAGCAGCGCTCTCGGCGGAGCCTGGCCGGCAGCGGCACTCCGGGCTGGCTCGACGAGACGCCGAAAAGACCCGCCGCGACCACTAGAATACGGCCATGAGTCAGAACCCGGCCACTTTCAGTCCGATCCGCTGGCAGGACGGCGGCTTGAAGCTTCTTGATCAGACCCGGTTGCCGCGGGAGGAGACCTGGCTGGACTGTGAGCGACCCGAAGACGTCGCCGCCGCGATTTACCGTTTGAGTGTGCGCGGCGCTCCGGCCATCGGGGTCTCCGCGGCCTACGGTCTGGTGGTGGGCTTGAACACGCGCGCAGACGATCAGAGCTTGGAGGAGCGCTTCGTCGAGGTGTCGGAGCTTCTGGGCGCGACCCGGCCGACCGCGGTCAACTTGCGCTGGGCCCTCGAGCGCGGCCGCAAGGTGTTCGACCAGACCCGGGGATTGCCCGACGAGAAGAGAATCGCCGGGCTGCTGGCGTGGGCGCACGAGCTCCATGCCGCGGACGTGGCTTCGAATCGACGCATGGGCGCGCACGGAGCGACCCTGTTCGCCGCCGGCGACCGGGTGCTCACGCACTGCAACACGGGCGCGCTCGCGACCGCCGGCTACGGCACCGCTCTGGGAGTCATCCAGGCGTCTCACGACCAGGGCAAGGTCTCCCAGGTTTGGGTGGACGAGACCCGGCCGCTTCTCCAGGGCGCGCGCCTGACCGCCTGGGAGCTGCAGCGGCTCGACATTCCGTTCAAGGTCGTGACCGATTCGAGCTGCGGCACGCTCATGGCTCGGGGCCTGGTCGATCGTGTCGTGGTCGGCGCCGACCGGATTGCCGCCAACGGCGACGCCGCCAACAAGATCGGTACCTACACCGTGGCCGTGCTGGCGAACCGGCACAACGTGCCGTTCTATGTCGCCGCACCGCTGTCGACTATTGATCGGTTGACACCGACCGGCGACGAAATTCCCATTGAAGAACGCTCGGCCAATGAGGTCACCGAGGTCTTCGGTACGACGGTCGCACCGGCGGCCGCACCGGCGGCCAACTTCGCTTTCGACGTCACTCCCAACGAGCTGATCGCGGCGATCATCACCGATGCCGGCGTGCTCGAGGCCCCGTATACGGAGTCGATCGCGCGCGCGTTCGCGCAACAGGCAGGCTAAAGCCGGCCCCTAGGTGATAGCGGTCAGACGATGGTCCTGAGGACCTTCGACGCTCTCGACCGCGACTCCGTGATCGGCGAGATAGCCGACGCCGTTCTTGCCGGCATAGCCGCCGCCGACGACGATGACTTTCGTGATGCCGGCGTGGTGGATGAGCTTCGCACACAGCATACAGGGCTCACCAGTGATCAGCAGCCAGGCGCCCTTGGTCGGCACGCCGGAGGCGGCACAGTTGCAGACCACGTTCATTTCGGCGTGGTGACAGCCGATCTCCATGTGGGTCCCGGATCGGATCTCCTGACTGTCTCGCAGGCAGACCTCGCCGCCGCAGAGCTCGCCACCGCCGCGCGGACCGCCGTTGTAGCCGTCCATCAGGGTGACGTTGCGCTCGGGGTCGAGAAGCAGAGCGCCGAACTTGCGCCGGGGGCAGTTCGAGGCTTTGGCCAGAGCCAGGCATTGCTCGATGCGAATGCGGATGTGCTTCTCTTTCATCTCAGATCGGCTCAGATCGGCATTGGGATTGGCCCGGAGGCCCGCGTCGAGCTACTCGCCCGCGCCGGAGCCCTCCACCGCTGAACCCTCCCTCGCCGGTACGGGGAATCCGCGATCTCGCATCAGGGCTTCCATCTCCGGGTCACGGCCGCGAAAGGCACGGTAGGCCTCCGCCGGGTCGACGGCATTGCGCACCGCGAACAGTTGCTCGACGAGCTTCTTGGCGAGCGCCTTGTCGTAGAAACCGCCCGGAGCCTCCTGGAACGCCTCGGCCGCGTCGGCCGTCAGGACATCGGCCCATATGTAACCGTAGTAACCGGCGGCGTAGTTCTCGTTGTTGAAGATGTGGCCGAAATGCGGCGTTCGATGGCGCATCGGAATCTCATTCGGCATCTCGAGCTCGCCGAGGGCCGCGCGCTCGAAGGCGTCGACGTCGAGATCCGCCGGGTTCATCGTGTGGTACTTCATGTCCATCAAAGCGCAGGCCAGATACTCCGTGGTCGCGAAGCCCTGATTAAACGTGTCGGCCTTCTTGATCTTGGCGACCAGATCGTCGGGGATCGGCTCCCCGGTTTGGTGATGGACGAGAAACCGGTCGATCACCTCGTCGGTCAGCAGCCATCTCTCCAAGAGCTGCGACTGAAACTCGGTGTAGTCGCGA
The DNA here is from genome assembly GCA_024224155.1 of bacterium. Taxonomy (NCBI): domain Bacteria; species bacterium. The sequence goes on along the minus strand of JAAENP010000005.1, from coordinate 7,587 downwards.
ACGCCGCCGTTGAGTGTCGGGTAGGCGACGTTGGAGGAGAGATAGTGCAGGGCATGGCCGAACTCATGGAACAGGGTCGAAGCGTCGTCCCATGAAACCAGCACGGCCTCTCCGGGCGCGCCCTTGATGAAGTTCGAGTTGTTGGAGCCGAGGACGGTCTTCTTGCCGTCGAAGGTCTCGTGGCCGCGATAGGTCGTGGCCCAGGCGCCCGAACGCTTGCCGGTGCGCGCGTAGGGGTCGAGATACCAGAGCCCGACGAGACCGCCCGAGGTCTTCTTGGAGACCTCCCAAACCTTGACGTCCTCGTGAAAGACGGGCACGGAACCTTCCGGAACCGGGTTGAAGGTGAAATCGAACAGCTCGCCGGCGACAAAGAACATGGCCGCGCGCAGTTTGTCGAGCTGTAGGTACTGCTTGACCTCGTCGGAGTCGAGATCGTATTTCGCCTTGCGGACCTTCTCGGCGTAGTAGCGATAGTCCCAGGGCTCGATGGTGATACCGGCGCCTTCGGCGTCGGCAATCGCCTGCATGTCGGCGACCTCTTCGCCGACCCGCGCGAGCGCTGCCGGCCAAACCGTTTCCATCAACTCGAGCGCTTGCTCCGGGGTCTTGGCCATTCGGTTCTCGAGTCGCCAGTCGGCGTAGCTGGCATGACCGAGAAGCTGAACGCGCTCGCGACGCAGTCGCAGGATCTCGGGAATTAGGGCGTTGTTGTCGTGCTCGTCCCCGTTGTCGCCACGGGAGTAGTAGGTCCGCCAGACCTTCTCGCGCAGGTCACGCTCGTCGGAGAAGGTCAGGAACGGATCCATCGATGACCGGGTGTTGGTGATCGCGTATTTGCCCTCGTGGCCACGCTCTGCCGCGGCTGCCGCCGCGGCTTTGACGAAGGAGTCGGACAGGCCGCTCAGCTGGTCCTCGGCTAGATACTCGGCGTAGCCTTCCTCGTCGGCCAGCACATTGTTCGAGAACTTCGAATGAAGCTCGGCCAGTTCCTGGTTGATCGCCGCATAGCGCTCCTTGGCCTCGTCGTCGAGGGTCGCGCCGTTGCGCGCGAAGCCGTCGTAGACGAGCCACACCAAGCGCTGCTGGTCCGGACGCAGCGCCTTCATCTCGTCGCTTTCGTAGACCGACTTGATGCGCTCGAAGAGAGTTGCGTTCTGGGTGATCTTGGAACGGAACTGGGCGAGCTCGGGAGCCATCTCCTGCTGCACCGCCCGTGATTCCGGTGTCGATCGGTTCGATCGCCAGATTCCCCAGTAGCTTAGGATCCTCCCGGTATTGCGGCCCGAGCTTTCCAGGGCGACGATGGTGTTCTCGAAAGTCGGCGGCTCGGGGTTGGCGGCGATCGCGTCGATCTCTTCCAGGTTCATCGCCATGCCGGTTCGAAGCGCGGGCTTCAGGTCCTCGATCTTCATCCGATCGAATGCCGGCACGCCTCCGTAGGGACCGGTCCACTCTTCCAGCAGGGGGTTTTCGGCTTGCTCGAGCTTCGATTCGGAGTCGATCTCGGGCTCGGAGACGGCGGAGGTGTTCATGGCTTGCGGGGTGCTCACGGGTTGGCTCGCGCAGCCAACGATGAGAATCATCGCGGCCGCGAGAACGAGCGTTTGGAGTTCCTGCTTTTGCTTCATCGTGCTTCCTTCTCCCTCGGCGAAGCCTACCAGTGGAGCGAGCGGTTTGGGTTCATCGCGAGAGGAGTCTGGCGCCGGCAGGGGACCGCTCAGGGAGCGACCAGGGAGCGCAGAAAGTGAATCAGCGCCCAGGCGCGATGGTCGCTCAAGGCCCGGCTCTCGCCGTCGGTCATCGAGCCGAGCGCAACCGAGTCTGGCTGTTCGTCGAGGTACCTTCCGAGCTCCTCGAGCTCGGCGGCACAGAAGGCCCCGCTCAATCCGTCGAGGTTGCCGGCGCTCTCGCGTGAGAACACGAGGGCGGTCGAGTACGAGGGCATGGGCGAGCCCGCCAGCCCAGTGTGCAAGAAGCGATAGAGATCCCGGTCCTCCCCGCCGCACTTGAATCGCCCGGGCCGGGTGAAGTTGTAGACGCGGATCCGATTGCCCCAATCGTCGAGCAGCGTCTTCGCCGCCGGCCCGTCGCCGCGACCCTCGACGCCGTGACAGGTCTAGCATCTCAGCAGCCGGTAGACCTGCCGGCCCTCGGCCACGCTTTGATCGCTCGAGGGCTCCGGCGTCGGCACCTCGAGGCACTGCGGCGTCGGTTGGTCGGCGAAGGCCGGAGACAGGCTCTTGACGTATTCGACCACGCTTCGCCGATCGACTTCGGAAATCGCCTCCTCGTAGCCCTTCATGGGGGTTCCGGGAAGGCCGCGCGTGACGACCCGCAGCAGGTCCTCGTCGGTGGGCAGGCTGCCGCTCGGAGTGCACCGGCACTTGAACGAGCCCAGAGTGAAATCACGCGGCTTGAAGCCGAGCCGCCGGGCCCTCTCGCCGTCGCCCCGGCCGTCTTTGCCGTGACACTCGAGGCAGTGGTTCCTGTGGACTTTCTTGCCGCGGTCGAGTGAAACGTCCGGTTCCGAGCTCGCGCGAGCTCCCGGGGCGGCGAGGAGCGCCAACAGCGCCGAAAGCAACACGGCCGGGGCGACTGGGCGCCGAGCGACAGACATGGCCCGGGACGTTAGCAGAGGGCTTGGAACAGTCCGCGCCTGGTACCGTATTGAACCTTGGAGGCCGAGAGAGCCTCCGTAGGTACACACGCGGGCACGGGCCGCACTTACTCCGGGAGAGACCGTCATGAAGAAAGTAAACAGAAACGGCCTGCGAAGCATTCTGGTAGGCGCCTGGCGTGGCGTCGGCAGGGCGCGGCGGTTCACGATGGACGTGCTCTTTGTCGCGCTCGTGGTCGCGGTCCTGGTCGTCGCCTTGCGCTCCGACAAGCCCAAGGTCCGCGACTCCACCGCTCTCGTGATCGCCCCCAAGGGCCAGATCGTCGAGCAGCTCGCCGGCGACTCGATCGAGCTCGCCAAGGGCAAGCTCACCGGCTCTGCCCGGCCCGAGACTCTCGGCCGGGATCTCGTGCGGACGATTCGAGCGGCGAAAGACGATGAGCGAGTCAAGGCCCTGCTGCTTGACCTCAACAGCCTGACCGGCGCCCGACCCGCCATGCTGCAGGACCTGAAGGCCGCCATCGAGGAGTTCAAAGAGTCCGAGAAGCCGGTGATCGCAACCGCGGACATGTATCTGAAGACGCAGTACTACCTGGCTTCGACGGCTGACGAGATCTACCTCGCCGACATGGGAGTCGTTCTGCTGGACGGTTGCGGGCGATTTCGCGCCTACCACCGGGAGGGTCTCGAACGGCTCGAGGTCGACAGCAACATCGTCCGGGTGGGCGAGTTCAAGTCCGCGGTCGAGCCCTTCCTGAGAGACAGCATGTCGGATGAGGCCAAGGAAGCGAACCTCGAGTGGCTGGGGGATCTTTGGAGCTCCTATCTGGCGGACGTCGCCGTCGGGCGGGGCCTGACCCCGGAGACGTTGACCGAAGGTGTCGACAACCTGAACGCGCACCTGGCCGAGGCCGACGGCGACATCGCCCAGCTGGCGCTCGACAGCGGTCTGGTGGACCACGTCGGCGGGCGGGACCTGCTTCGCCAGCGCATGATCGAGCTGGTCGGAGAGGACGAGGAAGACCAGAGCTTCCATCGCATCGGTCACGCCGACTATCTGGAAGTGGTGGGCCCGGACCTCAAGAAGGGCAAGAGCGGCAAGGTCGCCGTGGTGGTTGCCAAGGGCTCGATTCTCAACGGCAACCAACCTCCGGGAACCATCGGCGGCGACTCGACGGCGGCCCTGATTCGCCGGGCTCGCAACGACGAGGACGTCAAGGCGGTCGTGCTCCGGGTCGACTCGGGCGGCGGCAGCGCCTTCGCCTCCGAGCTCATTCGACAGGAGTTCGTACTCGCCCGCGAGGCCGGCAAGAAGGTCGTGGTCTCGATGGCCGGCGTCGCCGCCTCGGGTGGCTACTGGATCTCGACGGCCTCGGACGAGATCTGGGCGAACCCCAACACGATCACCGGCTCGATCGGCATTTTCGGCATGTTGCCGACCTTTCAGAAGCCTCTGGCCAAGCATCTCGGCACTCGGATCGACGGCGTCGGCACGACCTGGATCGCCGGTCAGGGCCGGCCGGACCGGGCCCTGGACCCGCGCGTCATAGAGGTCGCAACCCAGGTGGTCGAGAAGGGTTACAGAGACTTCCTCGAACGCGTGGCAGAGGCGCGTGACATGACGACGGAGGAAGTCGACAAGATTGCTCGAGGCCGAGTCTGGAGCGGCGTCGACGCCCACGAGATCGGTCTGGTCGACAAGCTCGGCGGTCTGGATGAGGCGATCGCTTCGGCCGCCGAGCTCGCCGAGCTCGGCGATGACTACTCGGTCGAGTACGTCGAAAAAGAGCTCGACTGGAAGGACCGCATCCTCGCCGACGTTCTATCGAAAGTAGCCGATCGCTTCCAGGCCGCCGGCCGGACCGAACGCTCGTCACTCGAGAAGCTGGCTCTGGGCACTCTGGAGGAGTACGCGAACGCCCTGGCCGGTTTCGACGACCCCTTCGGCATGTACGCGTATTGCTTCTGCGAGGTGGAGTAGCGAGAGGCCGGAGGGCGCGTCCCGCGCGCGTGGGGGTTGGTGACTGAAGGTTAGGCAGACCGTACGGGATTCAAACCCGTGCCGGCCGAAGTGCTGCAGACATCACGGCCATGGATTCGAGTCTCTTCTAGGTTGCGATAATGGTCCTCCATGATGGTGGTCTTGCGGCCGAGCTTCGGTCGTCGGTTCTTGAAGCTGGTTGTCGGCGCTGTTCTCTTGCCGGTGGCCTTGAGAGCCGGAGACGATCCGTCGATCCGGCTGAATCAACTCGTCGAGCAGTATTACGAGAAGTCGCTCGAGCTCAACCCTCTGGTCGCGACCTATAACGGGGACCATCGCTTCGATGATCGGCTGACGATCGATATCGCGCCAGTGCACCGCGCGCGGGAGCTGGATCTCGAGAGACGCTTCTTGGCGCAGGTCGAAGCCATCGATCAAGCGGCCCTGGACTCAGCCGATCGACTGACGCTCGAGCTTTTCAGGTACGGCCGCAGGCAAGCCATCGAGGCTCTCGGTTTTCCGGACCACTTGCTGCCGGTCGATCACCTGCAGAGTCTGCCGGTGGTGCTGGCGGTGCTCGGCGGCGGCTCGGTGCAGCCTTTTCTGACGGCAAGGGATTACGACAACTGGCTCGCACGCCTCGACGGCTGGAGACCGTGGGTCGAACAGGCGATCGACAATATGCGCACGGGGCTCGAAGCGGGCGTAGTGCAGCCTCGGATCGTGATCGAGCGGGTGCTGCCGCTCGTGGCGACTCAGGTCGTCGAAGATCCGCGGGAGAGCGTTTTCTACGGCCCGATCGAGCGGATGCCGGCGGCGATCACAGGTCCGGAGCGCGAGCGGCTCGAGGCCGCCTATCTGGCGGCCATTCGCGATCAGGTAGTGCCGGGGTACGCGCGCCTGCGCGATTTTCTGATTGCCGAGTACCTGCCGCATTGCCGCGATTCGGTCGGCCTGTCGGATCTTCCCGGCGGCCTCGACTGGTACGCGTCTCGGGTTCGCGCCGAGACCACGACCGAGCTGACACCCGAGGAGGTCCACAGCATCGGCCGGCGGGAGGTGGCGCGCATTACCACCGAGATCCGGCGGATCCAAGGCCGGCCCTGGGCCGCGACGCCCGGCACCGGTGACACCGGCAGCGGACGCTTGCTGGACGGCTACCGGGCGCTGCGACAGCGCGTCGAGCCCCGGCTCGGCGAGTTGTTCTCTACTGTTCCCGAAGCGGATTTCGAGATCCGTCCCGTGGAAGCGTTCCGCCGCCGCTCGGCGCCCGGAGCGTCCTACGTCGCCGGTACGCCCGACGGGTCGCGCCGCGGACGCTTCTACGTCAACGCCGATGCGGAGACCCGGGGCGCGGCCAGCGAAGCTCTGTTTCTGCACGAGGCCATTCCGGGGCACCACTTCCAGATCTCGCTGCAGCGCGAGCTCGAGCGTCTGCCTCGCTTCCGCCGGTTCGGGCACGTCACCGCGTACAGCGAGGGCTGGGCGCTCTATGCGGAGAGCCTCGGAGAGGACCTCGGCCTCTACCGGACCCGCGACCAGAAGCTCCGCGCTCTGCGCTCGGAGCTGTTTCGCGCGCGGCGGTTGGTGGTGGATACGGGTCTCCACGCGTTGGGCTGGAGCCGGAAGCGCGCCATCGACTATCTCGGCAGCGAGCGTGAAGTCGATCGCTATATCGCCTGGCCGGGGCAAGCCCTGGCGTACAAAGTAGGAGAGCTCCGTATTTCGGAGCTGCGCGCGCGAGCCGAGAAGCGGCTGGGCAGGCGCTTCGACCTGCGCGGCTTTCATGAAGTCGTTTTGGGCGAGGGCGCGATGCCGCTCGATATCTTGGAGCGGCGGGTCGAAGCCTGGATCGAAGAGCAGAGAGAATGAGCCGGGCGTGTAAGCCCGGCTCGTTGTTCGCGAATTGGTGGAGGCGGTGGGACTCGAACCCACGTCCGAAGAACGCGTCCCCGCAACGTCTACGTGAGTAGCCGTCGATTTGAAGTCTCGCCCGAGCGGTTAGGCTGACGGCCACCGCCGCAAGGGCCAGCCCCGAAAATTATCCAGGTACGCTCCGAGGCCTCACGCACCTTTCGATCCACTTCAGTGTCGCTCTTCGCCGGTGCCGTGAATCAAGGCCTCGGCGAGAGCGTGGCTAGCGTCTAAGCAGCCAATGCCAAATTATCGTTGGCAACTATGGTTTTCCGTTTTAACGAGCGGAAACCTCGACACGCAGTTACGGAACCGCCCTGTTCCCCGTCGAAACCGGAGCGCCCCCATAGGGAATCAAAGAACCTCACCCAGTATAACGGCCGGCAGTCGACTGAGATTCCCGGATCTCGGGCCTGGGCTCGTTTAGTCCGGCGGCCGGCTGGGCTCTCCCGGCCGGTCCTCGTCTCCGGCCGACGCCACCATCTTGAGGAAATCCTCAACGCCCGCGCTCTGGAGGCGGGAGGCGATGACCAGCCAGGCCACGAAGGCGAACACCAGGGCCAGCGGAGCGACCGCCAGAAGGGGCGGATAGAGCGGCCAGAGGGTCAGCGCCAGAGCTCCCAGGGCGCCGACGGCGAGAATCGAAACGGCGCCCTTCTTGAGTGAGTAGTGACTGGACTCGACTCGAACCACGACCGAGGTGCCGTCGCGCTCGGGCTCGGTCCACAGACGCCCGGTGACGATCCCGTGGCGAACGCCGGCATGGACCGGGATCTCGAGTCGACCCCCGGTGCCGAGGCGGTTCCACTGGGCGCCCCAGAGCTCGGCGGCCCGCTCGACGGCTTCGAGGCTCTGCTCGGCGCTCAGGGCGACGCTGACCCGGTGATCCTGGACGCCGGGGTTCAATCCGGCAGCTCGCCCTGTGCTTCCAAGAACGCGCGCTCGAAGCCCGCGGGGACGAAGCTGTCGAAGTTGCGACCGGCCACCGGGTCGTCGTGGGCCAACTCGAAGCGATGGGCGGCGAGGTCTTCCGACGCGAGAAACGCCGCCTCGGAGGTCTCGAGATCGGTCT
>JAAENP010000004.1 GCA_024224155.1 bacterium | reverse complement strand
GGGTGGACCGAGGTCGAGGCGGAGAGCGACAAGGTGGCCGTCCGACTGCTGGTCGACCGCCCCTTCGAGATCGCCGCCGCCGCTTCGACGCACGTCTTTTCAGGGCCCTACGACCTGATTGGCGACGGCCGCAAGGAGCTCGAGTACGACCAGCCCGGCACGCTCGAGCGCACCCGGATCGTCTATGAGACCGAGGAGCCGGTACAGGACCTCGACACCGTCTATCGCGGCTGCGTGATGGCGAGACGGGATTCGGGCATCCGCCGGCTGGGAGATCTCAACGGTCGGAGCTTCGCCTTCTCGGACGAGACCTCGACTTCGGGGCACATCTTTCCGCGCATGCTGCTCGAGCGCAACAACGTTTCGTTGGGTCGCGTGTATTTCGCCGGCGGGCATCCCAACGTCGTCCAGGCGGTTTGGGACGGCAAGGCGATTGCCGGATCGACCTTTTACTCGCCGCCGGGCATCAAGCAGCGCGAGGAGAGCCTCTATGTCGGGGATGCGCGCTACATCATCATGCGCCGATTCGAGACCGACGAGGAGCGCGAGGCCTTTCTCGAGACGGTGCGCATCATCGCGCTCACCGATCCCATTCCGAACGATCTCTGCGCCGCGCGCAAGGGCCTGCCCGAGGAGATCTGGCAGCGCTTCGTGGATTCGTTCCAGCGCTATCTCCGGACGCCGGAAGGGCAGGATGTCTACAACGCCCTGCTGACGGCGGTGGGTGCGGCGGAGATCGATGATTCCGCCTTCGACGGCTTCCGCCTGGCGCTCGAGGCGTCGGGGATCAGCGCCGAAGGTCTGATGGAAGCCGCCGAGGAGAAGCTCGAAAGAAGGAAGAAGTCGGGATAGTGGGCGACAACAACATCGCGGTTCGGGTCGAGAACGTCACCAAGGTCTTTCCGGGTCCGGTGCGCGCGCTCGAGGACGTGTCGCTCGAGGTCGAGCAGGGCGAGTTTCTGGTGGTAATCGGCCTATCGGGCTCAGGTAAGTCGACCCTGTTGCGCTGCATCAACCGGCTCCACGACCCGACCGAGGGTCGGATCTGGGTCTTCGGAGACGAGATGACCGGCGCCAGGGGGACCGAGCTCAGGAAGCTGCGGGCTAGCATCGGCATGATTTTCCAGCAGTTCAACCTGGTGAAGCGCCACACGGTGATGGCGAATGTGCTCTCGGGAGCGTTGGGCCGAACCTCGCTGCTGCGCAGCCTGACCATGCGCTACTCGGACGAAGAGCGGCGGCGGGCCCAGGCATGCCTGGACCGGGTCGGCCTGGGCGACCGCGGGGGTAGCCGCGCCGACGCTCTCTCGGGTGGCCAGCAGCAGCGGGTGGCCGTGGCCAGGGCTCTCATGCAGGACCCGAAGCTGTTTCTCGCCGACGAGCCTGTCGCTTCCCTCGATCCGGCCCTCCGGCACTCGGTCATGCGCCATCTCGAGGTCCTGAATCGCGAAGAGGGGCTGACCGTGGTGTGCACTCTTCACGACGTGGATCTGATCCAGCGGTATGCGACCCGTTTGATGGCGCTGCGTGACGGCAAGCTGGTCTACGAGGGTGATCCTCAAGGCTTCAACGCCCAGACCTTCAAGGATATCTACGGTGAGGAAGCCGAGCCCGCGACGGGGTTGGCGGTGGAGGCATGAGCGAAGGTAGCCCGAAAACGGCTTGGAAGAGAGCACTCGAGCCGCTTCAGGTCTTTCTGATCGATGCGGTTTTGATTTGGCTCGGCATCTTGATGATCGAGTTCCTGCTGATCGCGTTCTCGGGGCGGCGCAGCCCGACGGGTTTCCTGCTTCTGGCCGAGGAGATCCTGGATCTGTTGCACTACGGCCGCGCCACATTGGGCGCCGCGGTTGCGGCTCTTCTGTGGGGCAGGGCAAAGGGTGTGGTCACGGTCTCGCCCGGAAACGCGCTGATTCATGGCACCGAGACCGAGGGGCCGCCGTGGACGCGTACCTGTCGAGGCTGGTTCGCTTTCCTGCTCGCCGAGGTGACGTTCTTCACCGGTTGGCTGATCACCGAGGTCCAGCTGGTACAGTTTCTGACTCAGTTCAACAAGGCGCAGGACATCGTCCGAGGGCTGCTCAACCCGTCGTCGACGGTGCTTCATCAGGGCATGGTGCTACTGGTGCAGACGATTTTCCTGGCCTTTATGGCGACGGCGTTCGCGATTCCGGTAGCTTTCGTGTTCTCGTTCATGGCGGCTCGCAATCTGACCAGGGGCACTTTCTGGTCGCGGACGATCTATACGCTCACCCGCACGGCGATGAACCTGACCCGCGCGGTCGAGCCTCTGGTTTGGGCCCTGATCTTCATCTCCTGGGTCGGCATCGGACCGTTCGCGGGCGTTCTGGCTCTCTGGGTTCACTCGATCGCGGCGCTGACCAAGCTCTATTCCGAGCAGATCGAGAACATCGACACCGGACCGGTAGACGCGATCACGGCCACCGGAGGCTCAATGCTGCAGGTGATGCGCTACGGCGTGGTGCCGCAGGTCATTCCACCGTTCCTGTCTTTCACGATCTACCGCTGGGACATCAATGTCCGGATGTCGACCATCATCGGCTTCGTCGGTGGCGGCGGCATCGGCTACATCCTGAAGCCGAGGGTCGACCTCGGGCAGTGGGGCGAGGTCGGCACGCTGGTGCTTCTGATCGCGGTGACCGTCTGGGGCATGGACATCCTGTCGGCCAAGATCCGCGAGCGAATCGTCTAGCGGCCCGCGCGCTGCCGCGCGGACCTTCCGTTTCCAAGAACCTTGGCGATCGAAGCCGCGCGGGGCGTGGGGTAGGATTTTGGTACCCGGGATCGGACGGAGGAGGAGGAGAGCATGAGATGGCAAGGACGCAGGACGAGTGCGAACGTCGAAGATCGGCGCGGCATGGGTGGCGGCATGGCTCGACGGGGTGCACCGATCGGCTGCGGCGGCCTGATCGTGATCGTACTGCTCGCCTGGATGTTCGGGCGCGACCCGCAGCAGCTGATCGAGGTGATCCAGGACGCCCAGGTCGGGCAGGGCATGCCGGCACCCGGATCCACTTCCGGCGGCCCTGGAGCGAGTCCCCGGGACACGTTGGGCGAGTTTGCGTCCGTCGTGCTCGCGGACACCGAAGACACCTGGAATCAGCTTCTCGGTTCGGGGTATCAGGAGCCGGCCATGGTCTTGTTCTCGGGTCAGGTACGTTCAGCCTGTGGTTTCAACTCGGCGGCGGTCGGACCTTTCTACTGTCCCGCCGACAGCAAGGTCTATCTTGACTTGAGCTTCTTCGATCAGCTCGAGCGTCGATTCGGAGCGCCCGGGGATTTCGCCCAGGCCTACGTCATCGCCCACGAGGTCGGTCACCACATTCAGAACCAGATGGGCATAAGCGACCAGGTCCAGCGCGCCCGCCAGCGGACCTCACGGGAACAGGGCAACCAGCTCTCGGTCAAGCTCGAGCTGCAGGCGGATTGTCTGGCCGGAGTCTGGGGCCACCACGCCAATCGCCAACGCAACCTGATCGAGCCGGGCGACTTCGAGGAGGGTTTGCGGGCCGCCGCCGCGATCGGGGATGACTCGATTCAGAGAAAGAGCAACGGCTACGTGCAGCCCGAGTCCTGGACTCACGGTTCCTCGGAGCAGCGCCAGCGCTGGCTCTATCGCGGCCTCGAGACCGGCGACCCACAGGCCTGCGACACGTTTCAGTAGATAAACGTCTCGGCTCGCCGCTCGGCGGTGTCGACCGGGCCGATTGAGTCGCGCCGGTGCGGCCTCTTCGGGAGCACGGAGAGGCTCCCTCCGAGGCGCACGCGGCGCTCATTCAGCCGCGGGGCGTGGATCACCGATTCCACTGTCTGGGCCGGGTACCTGCGGAGTCGGCCTTCGCCTATGCCCTGGACGGGCCGATTGAGTCGCGGGGCATGGATCACCGATTCGACTATCTGGGCCGAGTACCTGTCGAATCGGCTCGGGACGTGGTTTCCCGAATCAACAGATTCGTAGCGGTCGATCTGGGTATGGCCGCGAGCTCGGTAGCGTCGGCGGCTGCGTGCGCGACCGGGCGGGGCGGGCGGGATCAGCCGGGTAGGAGAAGAACTTCGCAGCTCTCGCCGGGCGCGGTCGGCTCGGAGTGGGCCGTGATGCGCACGAGCGCCGAGCCGTGGCCGTAGGCGATAACGTCGTGGGAGCCTTGGGGCGAGTGCGGCGTGACCAGGATGCGGCCGTCCTCGGTCCGTACTGAGGCGCTCACGAAGCGATCGCGCTTACGGGCCCCGGGCAGCGGCGCCGCGAGCTGGGCCCGCAACGCCCCGTGCCAGTAGCCGTCTTCGAATCCCAGCATCGTGCGCAAGAACGGCCGTACGAAGAGGTGAAAGCAGACGATGGCCGAAGCCGGATTCCCGGGAAGACCGAAGACCCATCCATTCTCGTGGCGCGCGGCAACCAGCGGCTTGCCCGGTTGGACCGCGACGGCGTCAAAGAGAGTTCTGCAACCATATCGGGCGAGGACGTCCTCGACCAGATCGAAGATGCCTTTGGACACTCCCCCGGAGATCAGAAGCACGTCATGTTCGAGACCTTGCTCGATATGTCGGGCGAGGTCCGCCTCATTGTCACGTGCGATCCCCAGTGCCTGGAACTCGAGATGCAGAGTCCTGCCAGCGGCCAGCAGGAAATCCGCGTGGGTGTCTCGAAGCTGTCCGGGGCCCGGTTCTTCCTCGGGCGGTAGGATTTCGTCGCCCGTACTCAAGGTCGCGACCCGGGGCACGCCGTAGACTTCGATCTCCGCGGTGCCATGGGCCGCGAGGAGACCGAGAACCGTGGCCGTCACCGGTGTGCCGGTGCTGAGAATCTCGTCGCCGGCACGGACGACCTCGCCGTGCTGGCGGATGTGGGCGCCGCTTTGGGAGGCCGCCGAGAAGGTCACGGTCGTTTCGCCGGCATCGGTCTGCTCGACCGGAACGACGGCCTCGCTGCCTGCGGGAACCGGGGCTCCGGTCATGATGCGGACCGCTGAGCCGGCGGTCAGAATGTGGCCGGGGCCGTCCCCGGCTGCGATCGTCGCGGTAACCGGCAGACTGCTTCCTGCGGTCACCGGCTCGGAGACGGCGTAGCCGTCCATCGCAGACATGTCGCAGGGCGGCAGGTCGACGGTCGCACGGACGGGAGCCGCCAGCACCCGCCCGGCCGCTCGGCGACGAGACACCGTTTCGGGAGCCTGAGGGCCCAGCCCCTCGGCCAGCCAACGCCACGCTTCTTCCGGCGAGATCCAGGCCATTCGGCGTACTCTACAGAATTGGTGGATGTGTGCCGGTTAACAGAGTCTCGGCTTACTCCGATGCTATATTGACCGCGGCAGAAACCCGACAGATGGCCGATCGGGACCTCTAAAGCCGATGAACCGCAAGTTCGAATATCGAGCAAGTTTGAGAGAGGTCACTCTCCCGGAGATGCTCTACACGGTGCACCGCTTTCGAGTCGGGGGAACCATTCAGGCGAAGCAGGGGACGGTGGTGAAGAAGATCGTGCTTCAGGACGGATTGGTCGTTCATGCCGCCTCGACCGACCGGGGCGACAGCCTCGGCGAGTATCTCAAGCGCTCCGGCAAGCTCACCGAGGAGGACTACCAGGTCGTGGCCAGCGCTCGCTCCTCCAGCGAGAAGCGATTCGGGGTGCTGCTGCTCGAGCTCGGGATCCTGACCCCACGCCAGGTCTACCAGGCTATTCAGGCCCATATCGAGGAGATCGTGTGGAGTCTCTTCTTCTGGCAGGACGGTGAAGTCAGTTTCAACGTCGGCGCCGACGAGGAGAGATCCCAGAGAGTGCGCATTCAGCTGCCGCTCCGGCGGGTCATCTTCGACGGCATCCGGCAGGCCCCCGAGGCGAGGCCCCTGGTCGAGCGCCTGGGCAAGCGCTCGACCGTGTTCGAAGCCACTTTTCAGTGGGAGGACCTGATCGAGATCGGACTCGACTCGAATGCCTACCGGCTCCTGATTGCCGTCGACGGCAAGAAGTCGTTCTACGATCTCTGCTCACTGGAGCCTCTGAGTGCTGCGGAAAACGTCAAACTCCTTTATGCTTTCCAGATTCTGCATCTCGTCCGGCGCCAGTCGCCCGCGGTCGATTCCGAAGCAACAGCGCAGGTCAAGGTGCAATTGAAGTCGGAGGACGATATTTTTTCCGGCTGACCGCCGGCTGGCTCGGAGTTTCATCCATGCCGATTTTCGAGTACGAGTGCATTGAATGCGGAGAGCACACCGAGCACCTCCAGTTGAGCTCCGATTCCGTAATGGCCGAATGTCCCAAGTGCGGTGGGGAGGTGAAGAAGCTGATGTCGGCGCCGGCCTTTCAGTTCAAGGGCAGCGGTTGGTACGTGACCGACTACGCGGGCAAGGGCAAGGCGCCGGGGAAACCGGATGAGAGCGGGGCGGGAAAGGCCGCGGCCGGTTCGAGCAAGGCGGCCGATTCGGCGGAATCGAAAGGCGCCGACAAGTCGAAAGACGCCGGCGGTTCGAGCGGCTCGAGCCGGGCTCCGGCGGAGAGCTCCTCGGCGAAGGCCTCCTCTCCGTCCGACTAGAGAGCGCGGGACCGGGGTGTTCGCGAAATGAAGCTTCCGACTCCGTCAGAGGTTCTCAAGGAAACCGAGGACAGCGTGCGGCGCCAAGGCCGCACCGCTCTTTGCCAGGTGGTTCGAACCGAGGGCTCGAGCCCGGGCAAGCCAGGGTGGAAGCTCCTGGTTCGGACCGACGGTTCGACCTACGGCAACCTCGGTGGCGGCGCGTTCGAGGCGCTGGTCAGGGACGATGCTAAGGCGAAGCTCGCCGAGCGCGATCCCCAGTCCGAGGTCAAGCGCTACTATCTAACCGAGACCGCGGTGCGAGGCGAGGCTACCGGTATGGTCTGCGGGGGTCTCGTCGAGGTCTTCCTGGAGGTTCTTGTGAGCAAACCACTCCTCGCGATCTGCGGTGGTGGTCCGGTCGGCCAGGCACTGGCCCGCAATGCAGAGCTCTGCGATTTCGATGTCCTGGTTGCCGATGATCGCGAGGAGTTTCGAGAGCCGGATCTCTTTCCCGCCGGCACGAAGATCGTCGCGATCGACCGCGAACATTCGCGGCCCTTTCTCGAAAGCGAGGCCGATCGGGAGCTCTATGTCGCGGTGGTCAGCCGCTGCTGGGAGACCGACCTGGCCGCCCTGACCTCGATCCTGAAGCAACGTCTGGAGCGCCTGGTTTACCTGGGTCTGATGGGAAGCAAGCGCAAGGTCGAGCGAGTGCGAAGGGAGCTCCTCGATCGCGGTCTCGATCCGGACGAGCGCGACCTCTGCGCGCCCATCGGACTGTCGATCGGGGCCGATCTGCCCGGAGAGCTCGCGGTCTCGATTCTCGCCGAGATGATCCGCGTCCGCCGCGGCGCGGTGAGCGCGGCCAAGAAGCGCGATATCGCTTAGCCAGGACTGGCCGGCCCCTAGGCGCCCTTGATGGCCACTTGTTTGTCGAGCTCGTGCGCCTCGCTTCCGGTGAGCCCGACCTTCTTCGCATAGTACCGGAACGATCGGAAGCTGATTCCGAGCAGCTCGGCAGCCTTGGTCTGCACGCCGCCGCTTCGATCCAACGCTTGGGACATCAACGTACGGCGGATGCCCTCGAGGTGAACCTCGATGTCCATGCCCTCCGCGGGGAGCTCCATCCAGGAGTCCTTGTGCTTGATCGGATTGCGCAGGTGGGCAGGAATGTCTTGAACACCGATCGAGCCGCCGGTGGTCAGAGCCAGGGCTCGCTCGATGACATTCTCGAGCTCGCGCACGTTGCCGGGCCATCGGTAAGACTCGAGAAGGTGCATCGCGTCGAGGTCGACACGCTCAGTCTCGATCCCCATCTCACTCGCGTATTTCTTGATGAAGAAGTCCACCAACAGGGGGATGTCTTCTCGCCGGTGGCGCAATGGGGGGATCTCGATCGGGATGACGTTGACTCTGTAGTAGAGGTCTTCGCGAAACTCGCCGGCCTCGACCAGGCCCTCCAGGTCTTGATTGCTGGCGGCGATGATACGAACGTCGACCGGCTCCTCTTCGTGACCGCCCACCCGGCGCACCTTCTTTTCCTGGAGGACGCGCAAGAGCTTCACTTGCATGGAGGTGCTCATCTCGCCCAGCTCATCCAGGAACAGCGTGCCCTTGTCGGCTTCGCGAAACAGCCCCTTTTTGTCTTTGACCGCCCCGGTAAATGCGCCCCGTTCGTGGCCGAACAGCTCGCTCTCGAGCAGGGTCTCAGGAAGAGCGCCGCAGTTGATCGAAAGAAAACGCGTCTGAGATCGGGGGCTGGCGAAGTGAATCGCGCGTGCGATGAGCTCTTTCCCGGTGCCGCTTTCGCCCTGAACCAGAACGGTCGAGGTGGTTCGGCTGACGCGCTCGATGAGGGCGAAGATCTCCTGCATGCGCCCGCTGCGGCCGATGATGTTGGAAAAGCCGTACTTCTGCTCGAGCTCCTTGCGAAGGTAGACGTTCTCGGCCAGGAGCTGGTTGCGCTCGACCGCTTTTTCGATGATCACTTTGAGCTCATCGACGTCGAAGGGCTTGGGTACGTAGTCGTACGCTCCCAGCTTCATGGCCTCGATGGCTGACTTGGTCGAGCTGTAGGCGGTCATCATGATGACCGCTGTTTCGGCGGCGGGAGATTCCTTGATCTCCTTGAGAAGGTCGAGTCCGCTGCCGTCCGGCATCATGATGTCGCAGAGAATCAAGTCGAAGGAGTCTTCGGCCAGGACCGAGCGGGCGGCCCCGACCGAGTCCGCCTCGCGGGTGGCGTAGCCCTGCTCTTCGAGCAGCATTCTCAAGAAATCCCGCAGGCTGTTCTCGTCGTCGACAATTAGAATTCGATAGCTCGGCACGGCTTCCTAGGCCTCCATGGGTACGGGTTGGGAAGCGGCTACGGCGCCGGGGAGGTCGACGCGTATTCGAGTGCCCTGGTCGGGATGGCTGTCGACGTGCACCTGGCCGTTGTGCTCTTCGACGATTCGATAGACGATGGCCATGCCGATACCGGTCCCGCTGTCGAAGTACGACCGGAAGGGATGGAACATCCGGGACTTTTCCTCGGCCGTCATCCCGCACCCCGTGTCCAGGAAATCGAGTTGATAGTTGCCATCGACGAGGCTGCCGCTGATGTGTAGTTTGCCGCCGTCCTTCATGGCCCGGAGACTGTTGCGGGCCAGGTTCCAGAAGATCTGACTGATCTGGTCGGGATCGCCGACCAGGTGGACGCTGTCGGGTTCGAGTGCCAACTCGATCTCGTGCCCCGGGTCAACTTCGTCGCTGTTGCGCAACAGGGCGACGTTTTCCGAGACCAGGGCGGCTACGTCGAATCTGACACTGGCGGCTTCCTTGGGGCGCGCGAACTGGAGGAAGTTCTTGATGGTCCGATCCAGTCGCTGGCTTTCCTTGAGGATGATGTCGAGCAGCCTGCGTTTCGGGGACGCCTCCGGAACTCCGGATGAGAGCATCTGGACGGAGCCCGAGATCGCTGCGAGTGGGTTGCCGATCTCGTGGGCGAGGCCGGAGGCCATCTGCCCGACGGCGGCCATCCGCTCCTTCAATCGGATCTCTTCCTGAAGCCGGCGCCACTCGGAGAGGTCCTGGAAAATCAGAATGAAGCCGGCTAGCGGACCGTCACCGCCACTCAGGGGGCTCAGCGTGTATCCGATCGAGATCTCGTCGTCCCCGACCTGGTAGCTGGTGTCGAGCCGGGTCCGCTGTCGCCGATTGGCGTCGTTCTTGAGCTCGTTCCAGGCCTGCTTGGAGAACAAACCCATCTCGTACACCGGCTCGCCGAGCAGGTGCTCTGAGGATTTGCGAAGGATCTCCTGCGAGGCGATGTTGGCGCTGGTGACCAACCCGCCCTGGTCTGTCGTCATCAGTCCGCTCGGAATGGACTCGATTACATCTCTGTAGGCTACCCGCAGCTCCGCCAGACGTTCGCCCTTGCGTTCCAGGGCGCGCTCTGCGCGGGCCACGTTGGCGGCCAGATGCGCGGTCATGAAGGCGACCGCGTAGAATCCGATCAGGTGGATGATCAGGTAATAGACCAGGCGTAGCGCCGAAATCTCCGGCAAGACCTGGCCGCCGGGAGCCGAGACCCAACCCTGCGCAGTGACGAGGGCGATGGCCGCGTACAGCAGCCAGGCCAGGTTCGCGACGTGAATGCCGGCCCGGCGCCTCAGAAAGACCGAGGCCTCGGTGATGACGATGAGGTAGAGGATCGTGAACGGGCTGGATGTGCCTCCGACGTAGAACACCAGCGCGGATATCAGTACGAGGTCGCCGACGAACTGAATGTACGCTTGTGCGTTGGCCGCTGGCGAGCGCAGCGCCAAGAGGATCAGGTAAACGAGACTGGCGGCGTAGGTGACTCCGGCTCCGCGAAAGAGAAGGTCGAAGGTCAGGCTCCTCGAGCTGTCGGCCAGCTGCAGAAGGAAGTAGGGCAGTACGACGCTGGTGATTGCCACCAGCCTCAGGATGATCATCCAGCGCAGCTGGTTGAACAGCCTCACCTCGGGCCTCACCAGCAGCGTGTCTGGACCCATTCCCCGGGTGCCTACGCTCTGCGGGCTCACCGGCACTCTCCTGATTCGGCGCCTATTGGATGGAGCCGAGGATCGTGTAGAGAGGCAGGTACATGGCGGCCACGATAGTTCCGATGATGGCACCCAGGACCACGATCATGATCGGCTCCAGGAGCTTGACCATGCCGGCCACCGCGGTGTCGACCTCGTCCTCGTAGAAATCGGCGATCTTCGAAAGCATCTGGTCCAGAGCACCGGTCTGCTCGCCGACATTGATCATCTGAACCACCATCGGTGGAAACACCTTGGTCTCTCCGAGTGGGCCACTTAGGGTCTTACCTTCCTCGACACTCCGGCGAGTGACCATGATTGCGTCTTCGATGATCGTGTTGCCCGCTGTCTTGGCGGTGATCTCGAGACCGTCGAGAATGGGCACGCCCGAGGATGTCAGCGTCGAGAGAGTCCGGCAGAAACGGGCAACGGCGATCTTGCGCAGAATCTCCCCCAGGACAGGGATCTTGAGCAAGAGCCCGTCCAGAACGCGAGCCCCCTTCTCGGTTCTGTGATAAGCCCGGATAGCGAAGAAAGCCGCCACCAGAGCGAGCATGATCCAGATCGAGTACCTGGCGAGGAAGTTGCTCATGGCGACGACCCACCGGGTCAATGCCGGAAGCTCGCCGCCAAGACCGGCGAAGAGCTGGGCGAAGACCGGGATGACCTTCCACAGAATGATCCAGACCACCGCGATGGCGATGGTGATGACCGTGACCGGGTACATCATCGCGGACTTGACCTGGTTCTTGAGCTTGACTGCTTTCTCCAGGTAGACCGACAGTCTCTGAAGGATGACGTCGAGGATACCGCCGGCCTCGCCGGCGGCGACCATGTTTACGTAGAGATCATCGAAAGCCTTGGGCTGGCGGCGCATCGCCTCGGCAAGGGCGGCGCCTCCTTCGACATCCGATCGCACTTTCGTCAACATCTGGGCGAAACCCAGATGCTCTTGCTGCTCTCCCAGGATCTCGAGGCATTGCACGAGTGGCAGACCCGCGTCGAGCATTACCGAGAACTGTCGGGTGAAGAGCGCGACCCTCTGTTGATTGATCTTGCGGGGAATTCGGGGAAGGAAGGCGATTTCACGCCCTTTCTCGCGCAGACTGTTGACCCGGATCTGCTGCTGACGCAGCACCGCCGTCGCGGCGTCCTTGGAGTCGGCCAGAAGAATGCCCTCTTGAAAGTCGCCCTGACGGTCCCGTCCTTTCCAAACAAAACTCGGCATTGAATCTACTCCTTATCCGGCGCTACCTGGCCGCTCGTGCCGGCCTCGCGCCCGGGCTTCCGATGGCGGTGTTACGGGCAATCATTTCTTGCAGCTCGTCTGGTTTCGAGGACCGGTTCATGGCGGTCTTGAGATCGATGATCCGGCGCGCATAGAGCGCGGCCAGAGCTTGATTGAAGGTCTGCATGCCGAACTTGGACTGCCCCGTTTGCATCATGCCGTAGATCTGGTGGATCTTGTCCTCACGAATGAGGTTGCGGATCGCAGCGTTGGGTATCAAGACCTCCATCGCCATACAGCGGCCGGTGCCGCTGGCTCGGGGCAGAAGGGACTGACAGAGAATGCCTTCGAGGACGAACGAGAGTTGGACTCGAACCTGGGACTGCTGATGCGCCGGGAAGATGTCGATGATTCGGTTGATGGTCTGGGCGGCCGAGTTCGTATGGAGCGTCGCGAAGGTCAAGTGCCCGGTCTCGGCGATGCGCAGCGCCGCCTCGACGGTTTCATGATCCCGCATCTCGCCGATGAGTACGACGTCCGGGTCCTGCCGGAGAACCGACTTGAGCGAGTTGGCAAAGCTGAGCGTATCTGCGTTCAGTTCGCGCTGGTTGACGATGCACTTCTTATGGTGGTGCAGGTATTCGACGGGATCTTCGATCGTGACGATGTGCTCGGGTCTTTCGCTGTTTACCTTGTCGAGCATCGCGGCCAGCGTCGTGGACTTACCCGAGCCGGTGGGACCGGTAACCAGGACGAGGCCGCGAGGCTTCTCGCACAGCTTCTCGACGATCGTGGGGAGACCGAGCTCCCGGAAGCCTTTGATGTCGTAGGGAATCTGGCGGAAGGCCGCCGCCACGGCGCCGCGTTGATGGAAGATATTGCCGCGAAATCGCGCCAGCCCCTTGATCCCGAAAGACAGGTCGAGCTCCAAGGTCTCCTCGAGGCGCTGCTTCTGCTTGTCGGTCAGTATCGAATACGCGAGCTTCTTTGTCTCGGTCGGCGTGAGGGCGGGCGTGTTGAGCGCGTGGAGCTTGCCGTCAATGCGTATCTGGGGCGCCGAGTTGGTCGTAATATGGAGGTCGGACGCCCCTTGATTGACCATCTCCTTGAGCAAGGCGTTGAGCGTCGTTGTCATTCGAGAAACTCCCTAAAGTCCGTTGTTTTCAACGGATTTCGGAGAGTATAGCAACCCGGCCATGGGCGGCGTTGCGCAAAATGTCACAGGTGACGTTCGGTGTCCGGCCGTGCCGATATTCGCCAATTAGCGAGGCGGCGCCCGAGGACCGCTGCGGGGTCGGGACCACCATCACAGACTGCTAGAGTGCCGCGACCCATGAGCCTCGAGGACGATCTCCTAGCGGCCGAGAGCCGGGGCTACGACGCCCGTCTGATGAGCCGGCTTCTGAGCTACGTCTGGCCGCACAAGGGCATGGCGGCTTCCGCGGTCGGCCTGATCGTGCTGTCGTCGCTCTTGCAGTTGATCGGTCCATTGGCAACCGCCGTGGCGCTCGACCTCTTCATCAGTCCCGGGGCCGAAGGCGCGGAGCCTTCGGCCGTGAGCCGACTGGTTTCCGATTTGCTGGCGTCACGGGGCATCGAGCTGACCTCACAACAAGGATTGGCCTGGGCGGGCGGCATCTACCTCGCGGCCCTGGGGGTGACCTTCTGTGTTCTCTACCTCCAGGGACTGACCATGCAGTTCATGGGACAGCGGATCATGTATGACCTGCGCATAGAGGTGTTCTCCAAGCTCCAGCGTCTGCCGGTGGCGTTCTTCGATCGCAATCCGGTCGGCAGGTTGGTGACCCGGGTCACCAATGATATCGATGCCCTCAACGAGCTCTTCACGGCGGGCCTGGTCTCCATCTTCGGGGACGTGTTTCTGCTGGGCGGCATCGTCTGCGTTTTGTTCTGGTTCAACTGGAAACTCGCTCTGGTGACGTTTGCCATTCTGCCCCTGCTTTTCTTGCTCACATTCTGGTTCAAGCGTCGGGCTCGGCAGTGGTACCGGGAGGTTCGCGCCAAGCTCGCGGCGATCAACTCCTTTCTGCAGGAAAGCATCAGCGGTATGTCGATCGTGCAGTTGTTCAATCGCGAGCGGGCCGCACTGACCGAGCTGAACGAGATCAGTGGAGCGCATCGCGACGCTCACGTGCGGTCGATTTTCTACTACGCCGTCTATTTTCCCGCGGTCGAGCTGACCACCGCCCTCGGCATCGCTCTGGTGCTCTGGTACGGAGGCGGGCAGGTGGTCTCGGGCGTGCTGTCCCTCGGTGCACTGGTGGCCTTTCTCCAGTACGCGCAGCGCTTCTACCAGCCGCTGGCCGACCTCTCGGAGAAATACAACATCCTGCAAGCGGCGATGGCGGCCTCCGAGAGGACGTTCGAGCTGACCGATCGGGATCCCGAGATCCAGTCCCCGCCGGGGGCACATAAGCCGAAGGCCGTTTCGGGCTGCATCGAGTTTAGAAACGTCAGCTTTAGCTACAACCCCGGCGACGAGGTCCTGCATGACATGTCGTTTCGACTCGGCGAAGGAGAGACCGTTGCCGTCGTCGGGCACACCGGAGCCGGGAAGAGCACGCTGGCCAGCCTGGTGCAACGCTTCTACGACGTCGACTCGGGGGCTGTGTTGGTCGACGGGGTCGATGTCAGGCGGTGGGATCTGCACCGGCTGAGGACCGCCATCGGAGTCGTGCTTCAGGACATTTTTCTCTTCTCGGGAACCGTAGCGGGAAACATCGCGCTCGGGAATCGCCGAATCGACGACGAGGCCCTGCGTCGGGCGGCGCGTGAGGTGCATGCCCTCGATTTCATCGAGCGACTGCCCTCGGGGTTCGATGCGATCGTGCGCGAGCGGGGGGCCGGCCTGTCGGTGGGCCAAAAGCAGCTGATCGCCTTTGCTCGTGCCCTCGCCTATGAGCCGAGCATCCTGATTCTCGACGAGGCGACGTCTTCGGTCGACACCGAGACCGAACGTCTGATTCAGCTCGGGCTCGAGAGGCTCTTGGCCAACCGGACCTCGCTGGTCATCGCGCACCGGCTTTCGACCATTCGCAAGGCGGATCGAATCCTGGTTCTCCACAAGGGACATCTCTGCGAGGAGGGAAGTCACGAGGAGTTGATGGCGCTGGGCGGAATCTACTACCGGCTGCATCTGCTGCAACACGGCTCCGAAGCCGCCTAGATCGCGTCGAGTGCCGCATCTGCGGCGTTGCGCTGCGGTCGCAAATCCTCGGCGTACTTCAAGTACGCCTCCGGTTTCCTCCCTTGCGCGCCTAGCATCTGGTGGCACTCGACGCGATCTAGGCGGCTTCGTTCCGTCTCGACCGTCATCTCCGACGCGCGTCGACGGAGGCCGGCAGGAGTGTTTCCCACGGGCGAATCGAGAACTCGGAACTCCTTGGCCATGGCTGGGGGTCTCCAGCCGAAGCGCAGAGGCAAGGCGGTTGGGCAGGCGATTCGCCCAGGGGGCTCGCCGCAAGCGCTCTGCAGAGCGAGCCGGAGTTCTCTAGTGGTTTGCGCGTAGCGGCGCGCAGGCGAGAGCCCGACCTCCCGCAGACCTCCCAGCTCGAGCCGGCCCCTGGAGAATCGCCTGTCGACCGACGTCGACGTGCGGCGGCCCGGGTTCGGAGCCCGAGGCGTCCCTGGCCGGATGCTCTGCCGACCGACGTCGAAGCGCGGCGCACCGAGCGCCGGTGTCGGCTTGTATAGCGGCTATTCCGGTTGCGCCGGCTCTTCTGCCGCCAGCCCCTCGATTTCGCCCAGCAGCAGCAAGAGCTGGTTGACCCGCTCTTCGGACTCACCGGTCGGGTAGGTGTAGGTGATCGTCAAGAGTCGATTCGCGGCCGGGTGGATTGTGTAGACCCAGGTTTCTTCGACCGGCCCGGACTCGCCGTCATAGCTACCGCGAGCCGTGAAGGCCGTGCCGTTCGGAGTGCCGAGCTCGCGGTTGCCGAAATACCGGCCGCCAGGCGCTTCCTCGAACCAGGCCTTGCGCTCCTTGACCGCTTCGACCAGGTTGATGCCGAAGGTCTCCTCGGAGCCGGCGGCGACGACCGCCCGGCCGGAGCCCGATTCGCCGGCCGCGACGAGCTCGATCGTCGGCCCGCTTGCGTTGACTACCGAAAACGCCTCGGGCAGCTCGGCGATGGCGACGCCCAACCCGGCATTCTCGACCCGCTCGAGCGTTGCCAGCTCGGGCTCAGGGGCCTTGGCGCAATGCAGGGTGGCGGCGGCGAGGGCAAGGAAGAGGAGGGATCTACGATTCATCGCTTGGCTCCGATTCGCTCAGGAATTTGTCGAGTAGCTCGCCGGCGATTCCCATGAAATCAAACTCGGTGATGATTCCCACGAGTCTGTTGCTCTCGGCAACGACCGGTAGGCAGCTGATTCGGTGCTCTCGCATCAGGCTGATTGCTTCGAGCGTGGTGGTCTCTGGGCGTACCGTCACCAGGTCGCGCTGCATGATCTCACCTACGGAGGTCGCGCTGCCGATCCCGCTGAGCACGCTACCGCCGAGGATGCGCAAAAGAGAGCGATGGGTCACGAGACCCACGAGCCGGTGGTCATCGTCTTCGACCGGCACGTGCCGGATGTGCCTCCAGTCCATGACGAAAGCAGCGATGTCGACCAGATCATCTTGATTCACGGTGAAAAGATCGGTGACCATGACCTGGTCCACGCGGCGGTAGTGCTTTTTCTTGTCCCCGGCTTCGCTGGGCTCGGCCGTCTGCCACTCGTGAACGGGCTCGCCGGTTTCTTGCCGAAGGCAGGTGGCGGCGGTCAGCGCCGCGAGGCTTTCGGCGCGGCCAGCCGTCTCGCTCATCGCGACGTAAGAGTCAAGGAGCCATTGCGACGCGGTTCGGCCCGAGCTGACGCGGCGCTCGATCACGTCGAGGTAGCGTTTGCTGTCAACGGAATCGATCCCGAGGTGCGTGAGGCCGTCACGAGACAGGGGCAGCAGATCTTCGAGGATCAAGTCGCGCGCGGGTACCTGCTTGCGCTCGACCCAATCGAACTGCGCGCCGAGGCCGAGCCTCGCCGCCTTGACAAAGTTCTCGCGAGCTTCTTCGAAGGTCATGTGCTCTGTGATGTCGCCGTACTTCTCCCCAACTCCGGCAATCAGGCCGAACCAGAAGGCGGCGTTCGCCATTTCATCGAGCGGCGTCGGTCCGGAGGGCAGGACGCGGTTCTCGATTCGGAGATGGGCCTTGCCGCCGGCTACTCCGTAGCAGGGCCTATTCCAGCGGTAGATCGTGCCGTTGTGGAGCCTCAGGGCGTCGAGTCTGGGAGCCTCGCCGCGTTCGAGCGCTTCGAACGGATCCTCGCTCACTTCCGTGCTCATGATCACCCGAAATCGAGCGAGATCCTCTTGGAAGATCTCCAAGGCCGACTCTTTGATCCAGCTACGGCCGAAGCTGACCCGCGGACTGAGCTCGCGCAGGTGAGTCGAGGGCGTGCGGGTGTCGACCGACTGCTGGAACAGGGCGATTCTGGTTTCGCGCCACAGCTGGCGGCCAAACAGAAGCGGTGAGTTGGTCGCCGCCGCCAGCACCGGCGCGGCAACCGCCTGGGCGATGTTGTAGCGGTTGGCGAAGCGTTCGGGACTGACCTGGAAATGCACCTGGAAGCTTGTGTTGCACGCTTCCAGCATGACGTTGTCGTGCTGGAGCACGAGCTCGTCTCGGCCCTTGATTCGAAAGTCGTAGTCCTGGCCCCGAAGGCGGGTCATAGCCTCGTTGAGCTCGAAGTAGCGGGGCATCGGCGTCATGTTGTCGAGCGAGAGATCCGACTTCTCCAGAGTCGGCAGGATTCCGGTCAGCAGGATCTTGACGCCCAGATCCTCGGCAGCCATGCGTGCCTTGGTCAGAAGCTCTTCAAGCTGACCCTCCATCTTCCTCAGGCAGTCGCTGGTCAGGTCGAAGGGGTCGAGATTGAACTCAAGGTTGAACTTGCCGAGCTCGGTGGTGAAGCGCGGATCGTCTATTTTCTCGAGCACTTCGAGATTGTTGGTTGCGGGCCGCCAGTTCTTGTTGACCAGGAAGAGCTCCTGCTCGGCGCCTATGCGCCGGACGTTTGACTCGACGATGCCCTGGTCGAGCATCAGTTCGAGCGCGCGTAGATCGGCGAGCACCTTCCTGGTGAACTTGCGGATCTCCTGCGACCCGGCACCGCGCGAAATTCTGTGCTCGCCCATGATTCTTGAGCCGTCCTATTCGGGGAGGCGGCTCGAGTCTTTGCTGTTGAGTCGATCTTAGACCGGCTCGGAGCCAGCGCCAAGAAAGATCGGTCCGGCTCGGTGACTAGGCGGCGCCAAGCTCTTTCAGCTCTTTGACGAGTCCCTGCAGAACGGCCTTAGCGTCGCCGAAGATCATCATGGTGTTGTCGGCTTCGAAGAGCGAGTTCTTGATGCCGGCGAAGCCGGGGCTGAGGCTGCGTTTGATCATCATCACCGTCTGCGCTTCGTAGCACTTGAGGATCGGCATTCCGGCGATCGGTGATTGCGGGTCCGTTTCGGCCGCCGGGTTGACGACGTCATTGGCGCCGACGACCAGGACCACATCTGTGGTCTTGAAGTCGGAGTTGATCGCGTCCATTTCGAAGAGCTTCTCGTAGGGTACATCCGCGTCGGCCAGCAGAACGTTCATGTGACCCGGCATGCGGCCGGCCACGGGATGAATGGCGTATGAGACCTTGGTGCCGCGAGATTCGAGCAGATCGCCAAGCTCGCGCGCGACGTGCTGGGCCTGGGCGACGGCAAGGCCGTAGCCGGGGACGAGAATCGCCGAGCTTGCCGTCTCGAGAACCATGGCCGCCTCTTCAGGTCCGCAGGACGTGATGTTCTGGTAGTCGCGGCTGTCGGCGGCCGCCGACTCGCCACCAAAGCCCGAGAACAGGACATTTGCCAGCGTCCGGTTCATCGCGACGCACATGATCTGCGTCAGGATGAGTCCGGAGGCGCCCACCAGGGCGCCGC
The DNA here is from genome assembly GCA_024224155.1 of bacterium. Lineage (NCBI taxonomy): Bacteria > bacterium. The sequence continues at coordinate 48,118 of JAAENP010000004.1, read as the reverse complement.
CGATGATCAGGAGGTTGTTCGAGAGTACAAAACCCGTCGACGCAGCGGCGAGGCCGGACAGGGAATTGAGCAGAGAGATCACGACCGGCATGTCGGCGCCGCCGATGGGTATCACCATCAAGACACCGAGGATCAGACTCAACGCGGTTGCCACCAGGAAGCTGGTAATCAACGTCTTCGTGTCGCCGCCGGAGACCAGGAAGTAGCGAACTGCGGCGGCTACCGTAATCAGAACCAAGACGCCGTTGATGACATGACGACCGGGCAGGACGACCGGTGCGCCGCCGAGCTTGCCACTCAACTTGCCGAAGGCAACCAGGCTGCCGGTGAGCGTGACGCCGCCGATCAAGACCGAGAAGAAAGCGCTGATCGAGGAGGAGAGACCCAGGGCGTCGCCACCCTCGAGGAGCGAAAGCGCAATCACCGAGAGCGCCACCAGTGCCGAGGCGCCTCCGCCGAAGCCGTTGAACAGAGCGACCATCTCCGGCATCGCGGTCATCGCGACCTTGAGCGCCGCGTACAGGCCGATTCCACCGCCGACAACGAGCCCGGCGATGATCCAGCGGTAGTCCGCCTTGCCCATGTCGACCAGCGTGGTTATGCCCGCGAGCAGCATCGCCAGGGCGGCCATGGCGTTGCCTCGGCGCGCGGTGCGAATACGCGTCAGGCCCTTGAGACCGAAGATGAAGAGTATCGCCGAGAGTAGGTAGAGAAGGGGAATGATGTTTGCGGACACTGCTGTGCTCACTTCTTCTTCTTCTTCCCGCCGAACATGGCGAGCATGCGATCGGTGACCACGAAGCCGCCGACGACGTTGATGGTCGCGAAAATGATGGCGCCGAATGCGAGCAGACTCGACAGCTCGGTGGATCCCGAGCGAGCGGCCTGCAGGGCTCCCAATAGCGTGATTCCGGAGATCGCGTTGGCTCCCGACATCAACGGCGTATGGAGCGTCGGTGGGATCTTGGTGATGATCTCGAACCCGACGAAGATGGCGAGCACGAACACGTAGAGACCGACCAGGAGTTCACCCATCTACTCTTCCTTTTTTGAGAGTGCTTCTCGCACGGCTTGGTTGATCACCTCGCCGTCGTGTGTGAGCAACGCGCCGACCTGAACGTCGTCGGCCGGGTCGATAGTCAGATTCCCTTCCGGGGTGATGTGCTCGATCAGCGCCAGGATGTTGCGTGCATAGAGGGTGCTGGCGTCATGAGCCATGGTGGCGGGCAGGTTGGCCGGCCCGAGGATCAGGACATCGTTGTGCACCACTTCTTCGCCGCTTTGGGTCAGCTCGCAATTGCCGCCGCTGGAGGCCGCCAGATCGATGACCACCGATCCGGGTTTCATGCCCTCGATCATCTCTCGGCTGACGATCCGGGGCGCCGCCCTGCCGGGGACCTGGGCCGTGGTGATGACGACATCGGCGGCCGCGATGTGCTTGGCGAGGAGCTCGCGCTGGCGGGCCAGGAAGTCCTCGCCCATCTCCTTGGCGTATCCGCCCTCGTCTTCGGCTCCCTCGGCTTCGGGAGCTTCGATGTATCTGCCGCCCAACGACTCGACCTGCTCTTTGACGGCCGGTCGAATGTCGGACACCTCGACCACGGCTCCCAGGCGCTTTGCCGTGGCGATCGCCTGCAGGCCGGCAACGCCGGCACCGATGATGACGACTTTTGCCGGAGGAACCGTGCCGGCGGCGGTCATCAGCAGCGGGAAGTAGCGCCCCAGCCTCGAGGCTGCGAGAACCACGGCCTTGTAGCCGCCGATCGAGGCCTGGGAGGAGAGAGCATCCATGGTCTGCGCGCGCGTGATTCGAGGTACGAGCTCGAGCGCGAACGAGGTGACTCTCCTCTCGATAAGACGAGCAACCGTCTCCGGATGCATGTAGGGATCCAGGAGGCCGATCACCAGGCAGCCTTCCGGCAGCTTGTCGACGTCGTCCGTGGACAGCGGTCCAACCTTGAGTAGGGCCTCCACATCGGACCAGGTGATCTTCTCGACAATCTCCGCGCCGGCCGTCTTCATCTCTGAATCCGGGAAGGAAGCGGCCCGGCCCGCGCCCGATTCGACGATGACGGAGTGGCCTTGCTCGAGGAGGTGTTGGATGGTTTCGGGGGTTGCCGCCACCCGGTGCTCGGCGGCGTGACGCTCGCGAGGTATCAAGAACTTCATTGTTTGTTTGGGAGGGTCGGTCGATGAGAGGTTGATTTGGGTCGGCCGAGTTCCAAGTGAATCCTGGTCAAAGCCGGCCACTCTGTCAACCCACCAAAGGAGCGCGGTTTCAGCCCACCCAAAGGGTGGGTTGTGCGTGCTATGTTTTCCGGCATGACGCCTAGCTTCATCACCTTCGAAGGGCTGGACGGCAGCGGCAAATCGACCCACCTGATCACCGCGCGAGACTGGTTTGAAGACTCCGGAGTCCGGGTGCTCGTGACCCACGAGCCGGGAGGGACGCCACTCGGCGACGCCATTCGCTCGCTGTTTCTGGATCCCCGTTGGGGTGCGCTGGACGGAACCGTCGAGACGTTGATGGTGTTCGCCAGCCGCAGGCAACATCTTCTCGAGGTCATCGATCCGGCGATCGCGCGGGGCACTGTGGTTCTCTGCGATCGCTTCACGGATTCGACCTTCGCGTATCAAGGATTCGGTCGCGGCGTGCCGCTCGAGCTGCTTCACAGGGCCGACGCGCTGGCGACCGGTGAGCGAGTGCCCGATCGGACGCTTTTGTTCGATCTTCCCGCGGAGATGGCCAGGCAGCGCGGGCAGGGGCAGGGCCGGCAGGCAGAGCCGGGTGGCGTCGATCGCCTGGACGCGGAAGACCTGGAGTTCTACGGGAGAGTGCGCCTGGGCTACCTCGAGGCGGCTCGGCGGGAGCCGGATCGTTTCAGGGTGATTGACTCCGCAGGCTCGCGGCAGCAGACCGAAGAGCAGGTCCGCGCCGCATTGGCGGATATCGTGGCCGACCGTCTCGGGGCCGACGGGTGAATCTCGAGGCGACCCTCGACCTCGCCCGCGCCGGACGTCTTTATCCGTCGCTGATCCTGCACGGCGGAACCGAGAGCAGCCGGCGCGAGGCGGTGCTCCAGCTTGCGAAGTGCCTGCTCTGCGACGGCGCATCCGATTCGGAGCAGCGCCCCTGCGGAGCGTGCCGGCATTGCAAGAGGATCACCTGGCCCGACCGGGACAGCAACGCGTTCCATCCTGATTTCCAGGTTCTCGAGCGCGATCTGAAGACGGTCACCTCGGTCGATGCCACCAAGGAGTTCCTGCGCGGCGCCCAGGTTACCCCGTTCGAGGCCCAGGGCCAGGTGTTCGTGATTGCCAGTGCGGAGACTCTGAGCGGCGAGGCGGCCAACGTTCTGCTCAAGGTGCTCGAGGAGCCACCCGGCACGACCCCGCGGCACTTCCTCATGCTGGCGCCGTCGCAGTTCGATCTCCTGCCGACCTTGCGCAGCCGATCGTTGGCTCTCTTCCTGGGCACCGGTCCCCGGCCAAGAGGCGAGGAGCTGCTGCAGACCGCCGCGGATTTCGGCCGTGTCCTGGAGAGCTACCTCGGCAGCCGGCACGCGGGCGAGCTACTGGCCGCTGCCGCGGTTCTCAAGAAATCTGGAAAATGGGACGATCCGAGGGCGCGAGGACCTTGGGAGCGCGCGGCCGCCGCGATTCTGGACTGTGCCGAGAGTCAGGCGCACTCGAATGCTCGCCGGGCACTGCTGGCGCTGGCGGCCGATCTGTTGGAGGCTCCCAGGCTGCGTCTCAGAGGCATTCCGGCCGATCGGATTCTCGAGGGCTGCGTGAGCCGGCGGCTGGCCGGGCTCGAAGGCCGCGGCTAGCCTGCCCGCGGCCGCCGCGCGAGTGTGGCGCTCGAGCCCACGCCTGGGTATCATGACGCGGTCCGCGCCGGTGCACGACCCGCGCGCGCCCAAGAAAGGAACCTGAGATGGAAACTATCGAAAGCAACAAGCGAGGCTGGAGGCTCGGGTGGATCGTTGCCCTTGCCGGTATCGGCGTCGTTGGGATTTGGCTACTCTCCACAACCGCAGCGGCTCAGAATGACGACACCGCCGATCTGGCAGCCGGAACCGGTGACGTACTCGCCCGTATCGGCGACATCGAAGTTCAACGCTCCGAGGTCGAAGAGGCCGTGGCGAAAGAGCTGCGCGATCTGAACCGGCAGCGTCACGAGCTGCTCGAAAAGGGGCTCGAAGCTGTCGTCAACGACAAGCTGGTCGAAATAGCCGCGGAAGCCAAGGGGATGACCGCGGACGCCTTTCTGACCGCCGAGGTGGACGCCAAGATTCCGGCGGTCACCGACGACGAGATCGACAAGTTCTACGAGCAGCGCAAGGGGCAGATCAAGCAGCCCAAGGAATCGGTTGCCGGCCAGATTCGTCAGTACCTCGAGCAGACCCGGAAGCAGGAGGCCTTTGGCAAGCTGGTCTCGAGCCTGCGCGCAGGGCACGAGCTCGAGATTCTGCTGGATCCGTTGCGCATCGAGGTCGCAGACGCGGGAGCTCCCTCGTTTGGCCCCGAGTCCGCTCCGGTGACCATTATCGAGTTCTCCGATTTCCAGTGTCCGTTCTGCTCACGGGTGATTCCCGCGTTCGATCGAGTCAAGCAGGAGTACGCGGACAGCGTGCGCCTGGTGTTTCGACAGTTTCCGCTCCATAGCATTCATCCGCAGGCCCAAAAGGCCGCGGAGGCTTCTCTCTGCGCGGACGACCAGGGCAAGTTCTGGGAGATGCACGACGCGATGTTCGAGAATCAGAGCGCGCTGGCCGTTGCGGACCTGAAGTCGGTGGCGCAGAGACTCGAGCTGGATGCCGCAGCTTTCGACGAGTGTCTCGATAGCGGTAAGCACGCCGATCGCGTGACCGCCGACGTCCAGGCCGGCGTCGCTGCTGGCGTGACCGGTACGCCCGCGATGTTCATCAACGGCCGCTTCCTGTCGGGAGCCCAGCCCTACGACGCGATCGCCAAGGTGATCGACGACGAGCTGCGCCGAACCGGAAGCTGATCGGCTCGAGCGTGGAAGGTGACTGAGCCCGCCTTCAAGGCGCTGATTCTGGCCGGGGGCAGCGGCACCCGGTTCTGGCCGCTGAGCCGCGTCCGGCGCCCGAAGCAGCTGCTCGACCTGGACGGTAAGGAAAGCCTGCTGGCGCGCACCGTCCGGCGCCTCGAGCCACTGGTCGAGCCCACGGAAGCCTGGGTCTGCACGATCCGGGGCCTTGCCGATCAGGTGAGGCAGCAGCTTCCCGAGGTGCCGGCCGAGCAGATACTGGTCGAGCCGGAAGGAAGGGACACCGCGCCGGCCATCGCCTGGTCGTTGGACCGGATGAATGCGCACGATGACGTGGTCGCGGTGCTGCCCGCCGACCACCGGGTCGGGGACGAACCCGGGTTTCGAGCCGCCCTCGACTCGGCGGCGGCATTCGTGCGTGCCCGAGACCGAGTGATGACGCTGGGGGTTCTGCCTCGCTGGGCGGAGCCGGGATTCGGCTACCTGGAGTTGGGCGAGACCGAGGACGCGGAGCTGGGCTTGAGAAAGGTAGTGGCGTTCAAGGAGAAGCCCGATCTCGAGACGGCGGAGCGCTATCTGGCGGACGGCAATTATCTCTGGAACGCCGGGATCTTCGTCTTTCGCGGCGGCCGCCTCCTCGAGTTGATTGCTGAACACGAACCCGGAATAAGCGCAGGGCTGGCGCGGATTCGGGAGCAGCCGGAGGAATTGGACCGCCACTATGGCCGGCTGCCGAAGGTGTCGATCGATTTTGCCGTGATGGAAAGGTGCCGGGACCTGGCCACCTTGCCCCTCGATTGTGAATGGAGCGACCTGGGCTCCTGGGAAGCCCTGGCGGAGATCCTGGAAGCCGACTCAGGGGGCAACGCCACTCGTGGCCGGGTTGTGACCTTGGACGCGCGAGACAACCTCCTGGTCGCGGACGACGGGATGATCGCGGCGGTCGGAGTTTCGAACCTGGTCGTGGTGCGCGCCGGTGACGCGGTTCTCGTCGTGCCCAAGGAGCAGTCTCAAAAAATCAAGGAACTCGTCGATCTTCTCGGCCGCGGTGATTTCGCGGACCTTCTGTAGCCGGATCGGTCGAGTGCTTCCCGTTCGAATTGCCGTCGCCGGCCGCGAGCAGAAGCTGGCCGAGCTCGACCTGCCTCTCGATCTGCCCGGCTTGCTGGCTTCGGCTGCGGATCCGGGTCGCGCGTGGGAGGTAGAGATCGGCTTCGGCAAGGGACGATATCTGCTCGAGCGGGCGGCGGCCGACCCGGACTGCGGCTTTCTGGGGATCGAAGTGGCTTCCAAGTACTACCGCCGCGTGCGGGATCGAGCGGCGCGCGATCGTATTGAGAACCTCATTCTGCTACGCGGAGAAGCCCTGTATCTCTTGGCGGCGGTGCTGCCGGGCTCCTTTGCGCGCTCGGTTCACGTCTACTTTCCGGACCCCTGGCCTAAAAGCCGTCATCACGGGCGGAGACTCTTCGATCCCGAGTCACTGGATCTTCTGCTCCGTCTCCTTCAGCCCGGGGGCGTGCTCAGCTTCGCGACCGACTACCTCGATTACGGGGATCTGGTGACCGAGCTCTTGCGAGCGCATCCGGCCTTGACGGTCGAGAACGCCGACGACCGTTGGGGCGGGCGGCCGCGGACGCACTATGAGGACAAGTACCGAAGGCAAGGCCGCCCCATCCTGCGAGTCGAAGCCCGCCTCGAGCCCTGCCGAGAGCTGTTTCATCCCTTGGGGGGACGTAGCGTGGTTGCCGCCACCGCTTCGCCGGCCGCCCTGGCCGAGGAGCGTGAAGAATGAGAGCCCTCCGCCGGCTGGCGCCCTATCTGCGCCGCTATCCGCGGAAGCTCCTCGCGGGCACGGCATGCATCGCGGCGTCGGTCGCCGCCGGCCTCTTCGGTCCGTTGATCGTGGGCCGGGCGGTCGACTCCTTCGTCGCCCAGGCCTCTTCCGCCACCTTGCTGCGCTATGGCCTTTTGCTGATAGGAGTGACGACGGTCCAGGGCGTCTTCAGCTTTGGCCAGCGGCTGATTCTGGTCTCCCTGAGCCGGCAGATCGAGTACGACCTTCGCGGTGTCTACTTCGAGCACCTTCAGACGATGCCGCTGTCGTTCTATCAGCGCAACTACACCGGCGACCTGATGGCGAGAGCGACCAACGATCTCGAGGCCGTGCGCCAGCTCTGTGGTCCGGCAATCATGTATTCGGTAAGCACTCTTCTCACCGCGTCCGGAGCCCTCTTCTTCATGGCCCGGATCAACTTGAAGCTCACGCTGCTTTCGCTGGCGACGATGCCGCTTGTGGCGCTGGCGACCCAGATCTTCGGTCACCGGATTCACGTTCTGTTTGGGCGAGTGCAGGAGCAGTTCTCGGCGCTCTCGACCCGGGTCCAGGAGAGCCTCGCCGGGGCGCGCGTGGTTCGCGCCCACGCTCGCGAGGACTCCGAGGTCGATGCTTTTGCTCGGACCAATGCCGAGTATGTCCGCCGCAGCAAGCAGCTGATCCGCTGGTCGGCTGCGTTCCACCCACTCCTGCAGATGCTGGTCGGGCTGGGGTTCGTCGCGGTGCTGTGGTTCGGCGGGACCTTGACCTGGAGGGGTGAGATCAGCATCGGCCAATTCGTCAGCTTCAATTTCTTTCTCTCCAAGCTGGTCTGGCCGATGATCGCGGTGGGCTGGGTGATCAATCTGGTCCAGCGCGGAACGGCGTCTCTGGCCCGGATCGAGGAGATCACGGGGACCGAGCCCGAGATCCGCGACGGTTGGCTGGTGGAACCCGCCCAGATCGGCGGCGCAGTGTCGATGAAAAACCTGGCCTTCAGCTATCCCGAGAGCGCGGAGCGAGCTCTGGAGGACATCCGCCTGACGCTCGCCGCCGGCGAGACACTCGGAATCGTCGGGCGTACCGGAAGCGGCAAGAGCACGCTGCTCTCGCTGATACCCCGTTTGCTGGACCCGCCGTCCGAGCGCGTGTTTATCGACGGGCTGGACATCCGCTCCCTGCCGCTCAGCTCCCTGCGCGCGGCGATCGGAGTCGTCCCGCAAGAGGCGTTTCTGTTCTCGACCACTATTGCCGAGAACATCGCGTTCGGAACGCCCGATCCCGAGCCCGACGGAATCGAGCGAGCCGCTGAGACCGCGGGCTTGTCGGCGGATCTCGAATCGTTTCCACGAGGTCTCGAGACCGTCGTCGGGGAACGCGGGATCACGCTGTCGGGGGGCCAGAAACAGCGCGTCGCTCTGGCCCGTGCGCTCGTCAGGGAGCCTCGGATCTTGCTGCTGGACGACTGTCTGTCAGCGGTCGATGCCGATACGGAAGAGAGGATTCTGCGCAATTTGCGCCGGGTGTTTGTTGGCCGGACCGTCCTTCTGGTTTCGCACCGGATCTCGGCGGTGCGGGCGGCCGACGAGATCATCGTGCTCGAGCGGGGCAGTATCGTCGAGCGGGGGCGACACGCCGATCTCATCAGCCAGGGCGGCGTCTACGCCGATCTGGCTCGGAGACAGCAGCTCGAGGAGGAGCTGGCCGCAGTCTGATCGGATCGCTCCAGTCGGCTTCGGGTAGGCTTGAGCCACCTATGCGGGTCGCGATTACTGGAGGCACTGGGCTGGTCGGCCGTGCGCTGGCCGCCGTGCTGACCGACGCCGGGCATGAGGTGGTGATTCTGAGCAGACGGCCGGACGGCGTCCGCGGTTTTCCGGCCGGCGTTTCCGCCGAGGGCTGGGACACGGTCAGCGCCGACCGGTTGATCCCGGTTCTCGAAGCGGTGGACGGGGTCGTCCATCTCGCCGGCGAGAACATCGGGTCCGGGCGCTGGACCGAAAGGAAGAAACGGCGGATTCGAGACAGCCGGGTGCGATCGACCGAAGCGTTGGCCGCGGCCTTCGCCGGGTGCGGCAATCGTCCGGGAGTTCTCGTGCAAGGATCTGCGGTCGGCTTCTACGGACCACGGGGCGACGAGAGCGTCCCGGAGACGACGGCGCCGGGCACGGATTTTCTGGCTCTGGTCTGCCGGGATTGGGAAGCGGCTGGCGAGAGCGCCGAGCCTCTAGGTGTGCGTCGAGTGGTTGCCCGCACCGGGGTCGTACTCGCGGTCGAGGGTGGTGCCCTGCCGCGGATAGTCTTGCCGTTCAAGCTATGGGTGGGGGGAGCGGTCGGCAGCGGCCGGCAGGTACTGCCATGGATCCATCTCCAGGATGAGGTGGAGGCGATAGTCCATCTGTTGGAGGACGATGGGGCTGAGGGCGCCTTCAATCTGGCGGCGCCCGGGGCCGTTTCGAATCGCCAGCTGGCGCATGCCATCGGGAAGGTGCTCAGGCGACCGAGCTTCGTGCCCACACCGGGGATCGCACTGCGGTTGATTCTCGGGGAGATGGCGACCCTAGTGCTGGACGGCCAGCGAGCAGTTCCGGAGCGGCTCCTCGAGCGCGGCTACGAGTTTCGGTTTCCAGAGGTCGAGGGCGCGTTGCGGGATCTCCTGCTCTAGCATCTAGCAGCCTATGGAGGGAATCCGGCAGGGTGACATACCGGGCGTCCAGCTCAGGCGCCGGGTCAACGTGCCCCAGAGCTCGCCGGAAAACGTGTGGGCGTTCTGGGTCGAAGCGGAGAAGCAAAGTCGCTGGCTTTGCGACCGGGCTCGCATCGAGGACGGTCCCCCGACGGTCTTTTGGCTGGAGAGCGACGACCCGCTCGGGGGTACCGTTCGCGAGGTGGCCGAGGTCATCGAGCGTGCCGAGCCCCAGCGATTGGTGCTCGGACTGCGGCAGCTGGATGCCGGTTGGAAGGCGGCGACAATCGTCACGGTCGAGCTCGCGCCGTCAGAGGTCGGCTGCGAGGTCATGGTGTTTCAGGAGGGCTTTCAGCAGCTGCCGCTTTCGGCCGGACTGACCGTTTGGGAGCACGCACGGACGCGCTGGACTCGGGCGCTCGAGCGACTGGAGAAGATCTCCGGGGAGCCAAGGGTGGGCGGCTCTTCCACGGCCCGCTAACCGGGCCACGCGGCCGCGAACGCCGCCGCCACTTCGTCGCGCACTTCCGGAGGTGTATAGACGCGAAAGCGTTCGATACGGGCCAGGTGCCGGATGAATTGACTCGACTCCTCCATCGGGCGCAGCGAACCGTCCGAATGGCGGACTTGCACGCGGGCCTGGCCGAGGCGATGAGGGTCCTTGGCCGAATTCGAGACCATCAAGGTGTGATCTCCGAAACGGGCCTTCATCTCGTCCAGTACCTCGGTGAATGCACCTCGCTCGGCTCTGGTCAGATGCTCACCGGTCTCGAAGGCCAAACGATAGTAGAGGCGACCGACGACCGCGCGGGCGTGCGGGCTGTCCGAATCTCTCATCAGGGCCATCGTGGAGATGTCGTCGTGCCGCAGGAACTCGAGAGGTGCCGACGGCCAGCGTAGGTTCTGATCGAGGAGCCACTCGTTGAAGTGAAGCTCGAGCGCCTTGCCGGTCAGATTGAAGTAGACCTGGGTGAACATGTAGTAGCGAGCCATTACCAGCGCTTCGACCGCGTGAACGCCGCCCTCTTCGACGCCGATTCCCCATTCCCCGGTCTCGGGGTCTTGGATCGGCTCGATGGTCTCCAAGATTCGGTCCAGATCGTAGTTGCCGTATCGCACTCCGCAGAAGAGGCTGTCCCGCAAGAGATAGTCCATTTTGTCGACGTCCAGCTCGCCCGAGATCATCTGCGACAACAAGCGGCGGCGCGGATCCTCGGGCTTGCCGAGAAGAGAGCAGACGTCCTCCGGCACGATGCCGTTGCCGAACTTGTCGAAGATCGCGCGGACATCCCCGACGAGCAGGATTCTGCGTGTCATCTCCTCGTGGTCGATGCTGTCTTCGAAGAGATCCTCGGCCGAATGACTGAACGGAGCATGCCCGACGTCGTGAAGCAGCGCCGCGATGCGAACCAGCCGGCGCTCGAGCGCTGACTGGTCGGGGATCAGGAAATCGGGTGCTTTTGCGGCCAGGGCGTCATAGACCCGCCCGGCCAGGTTCATGGCGCCGAGAACGTGGCTGAACCGGCTGTGCTCCGCTCCGGGGAAGACCAGGTAGGCAAAACCGAGCTGGTGAATCCAGCGCAAGCGCTGGACGGACCGGTTGTTGATTAGTGCATGTTCGAGCGGGTCCGCGTGGATGAATCCGTGTATCGGGTCTCGATACGAGGCTTGCCGCTGGAGATCCACGGCGACGGCTGCCTAGGCGCTGATCTCGGTGTCGACATCTTCACCTTCCGACTTGGCGATGATGGCGGCGCCGCAAGAATCGCTGAAGATGTTGATTGCCGTGCGGTACATGTCGAGCGGCCGATCGACAGCGAGCATGGCTCCGACGATCACGTCGACCTCGGGCCCCCTGAGGTTGACGGCCTCGAGGACAATGAAGATCACAACTAGCCCCGCCGAGGGCACCGCCGCGGCTCCGATCGAAGCCAACAGCGCGGTCAGAACCACCAGCAGTTGGGCTCCCAGCGTCAGATCCACGCCCAGAACCTGTGCGATGAAGAGAACGCCCGCGCATTCGTAGAGCGCGGTTCCATCCATGTTGACCGTGGCTCCCATGGGCAGAACGAACGATGAGATGCGGTTGGAGACACCGACCTTCTTTTCGACGTTGCTGATCGTCACGGGCAAGGTGGCCGCCGAGGAGCTCGTGGAAAACGCCATCAACAGGGCGTCCATCATGTTGCGAAAGTGGATCCGTGGCTTGATCCTGCCGAGGAGGATCAGTACCAGCGGCAAAGTCACAAACAGGTGCACGGTCAGACTCAGTGCGATCGTAACCATGTACATGGCGAGCGCCTTGAAGGAAGCGAAACCGGATTCGCCGACCAGCCGCGAGATCAGCCCGAACACACCCAGGGGCAGAAACATGATGACCCCCGCGGTGAGTTTCATCATGGCCTGGAAAGCCGCGTCGAAAAGCTTCACCAGAAAGGTGCGCGGCTCTTCCGGCAGGTGAGCCAGTGCCATGCCGAAGACGATGCAGAAAAAGATGACCGAGAGCATGTCGGGCTTGGAGGCCGCCGCAAAGAAGTTCCTGGGAACGATGTCGAGGAGGACGTCGGCCGGGGAACTGGGGGCCGAGAGCTCGGGTAGGTCCGCCTTCAGGGCGCCGCCGATGTTCGCGCCGACGCCCGGCTTGATGATGTTCACAGCGAACAGGCCCGCGAGGATCGCCAGCGCGCTGGTCAGCACGTAGTAGGCAAGTGTCTTGCCGAACAATCTGCCGAGGTCGCGACCGCCGCCGATCGAAGCGACCCCCGACACGATGGACGTGATGATCAGAGGCACGATGATCATCCGCAGCAGCGAGATGAAGAGCGTGCCCAGCCATCCGACCTTGGGCACAATGCCGGGCCCCCCGATCAAGCCGGCGATGACGCCGGCGACCATTGCTATCAGGATCTGCCAATGCAGCTTCCGATACCACGACTTTTCGCTCATTCGCGGTCAGACCCTACGGCAACTCGCCGTGGGGTTGCAAACGCCGGACTGCCGCACTAGCACAGAGCGCGGTGGGAAGCTCGGTCCGCTAGCTTTTCTTGCTGGGAGCCTTGGCCCCGTCTTCGGCGTCGGCCTCTTTGCCCTCTTGCGATCCGCATTTCGGACAAGGGGCATCGGCCTTACCGAGATCGTAGTATTTGGTGCCGCAGCTCGGGCACTCGTGCTTGGTTCCCAGTTCGACTTCGCCTGTCATGAAATAGCCCCTCGCAGACCGTGGGGCGGGAACGTAGCATCGGCCCCGAGGGGTGTCAAGGACTGAAGGCCCTTAGGGAGGAAAGGCCGAAGGGTGAGAGTGGTCAGAAGGATGCCGGCGCTCCGGGCCGCGAGCCGGCGCCGGCGACCCGAGTCGGGGCGCCGGAACAGCAGAGGAGACTAGTGGCCTAGTCGTTCCAGAGAAAGCCCTCGAGATAGCTGAGGAACCAGAGCGGGTTGAACGGTAGCATGAGGTCTTCTCCTTTGCGTCTCTCTCGATACCTTCGTCGTTTCGCCACCCCAATGGAGCACGGTCTGTGCCAGCTTCGGAGTCGAGCCGATGCGCGTCGTCCGGCAAGAGCTAATTAGCGAAAGACAAGACACTTTTTGGCTGCAGGACGGCTTCTTTCGAGATCGTCAAAAGTGGTTGCGAGAAGCGGCGGCCGCCGCTTTTTCGGTGTGCCGGCCCGAAAGAACCGGCGGCGGCGATCTTGCGGCCGCTCTTGTTTGCCGGTGGTACTCGGTCGGGGTTAGGATGTGCCTCGTCGTTGGCCCCGGCCGAGAAAGCAATGCGTCGAACTCTATTCATTCTCGGTCTTGCGGTGTTGTCGTTCGCGGCCGGTGCGCCAGCGCAGGATGGCGTTCCCAGTCCTTTTGACGGGACACTGCCCCCGACCGAACGGCTCGAGGCGCTTGCCGAGCAGATTCGCCGAGCCCACGAGGCGCTGGTGACCCTGGAAGCAGAGTTCTCCCAGATCAAGGAGAGCGCGCTTTTGCTCGAGCCGGATCGGTCGGAAGGTGAGTTCTCCTATGCCGCGCCCGATCGTGTGCGCTGGGAGTACTCGGCCCCCGAGCCGATTTCTCTGGTGATAGCCGACCGACTCATGACGACCTGGTACCGCGATATCGCTCGCGTGGAGAAGGCTCAGGTCGGCGAGCAGTCCGATCGGGTTCTGAGATATCTCGGCGCGGGAACCTCGCTCGATACGCTGATGAAGTACTTTACCGTCGCAATGCACCTGCCACCCGATCGCGGCGATCCTCTGCGATTGGAGCTGTTGCCGCGCTTCAAGCGCGTCGCGAAACGGATTCAAGGTATGGACTTGTGGCTCCACCCGACCCTGTTCTTGCCGGTGAGACTGAAATACGTGGAAGGCGACGGTGATGTGACCGAGTACGAGTTCTGGAACTTCCGCAGGAACGAGGGAATCCCGAAGGATCGCTTCGAGCTGGACCTGCCTCAGGATGTCGAGGTTCGCGAAGTCCACTTCGACAGTCGGGCGGCCGCCAGTGGCCCGCGATAGCCGTCCGAACGATCGCGCCCGAGGATGAGATCTGAACTCTTCTCGGTCGTCCGAACAGAGGGTCAGGCCCGGTCGGGCCTCTTGAAGACCCGCCATGGCTCGGTCGAGACGCCCGCTTTCATGCCGGTGGGGACACTGGGCGCCGTCAAGGGCTTGACGCCCGAGGCATTGAAGGCTCTGGGAGCCGGGATGATGCTGTGCAATCTGTACCATCTCGCCCTGAGGCCGGGAATCGACGTCGTCGAGTCGGTGGGCGGGCTCCATCGGTTCACCGGTTGGAGCGGCCCGATCCTCACCGACAGCGGTGGATTCCAAGTCTTCAGCCTGGCCCGCCTGCGCACGATCGCCGAGAAAGGCGTATCGTTCAGGAGCCACATAGACGGCCAGGCACTCGAGTTCTCGCCCGAATCCGTGGTCTCGTTCCAGGAGCGCATGGGCGTCGATATCGCCATGATGCTCGACGAGTGCCCTCCGGCCGGGGCGACCAAAAAGGAGATCGGCGCTTCGCTGAGGCTCACCAACCGCTGGGCGAAGAGAGCCCGCGAGGCCTGGAAGGAGGGAGCCACGAAGCTCTTCGCGATTGCTCAGGGGGGGGTCTTTACGGAGTTACGGCAAGAAGCCGCCGAGACCCTCGCCGAGCTCGATTTTCCCGGCTACGCCATCGGTGGTGTCAGCGTGGGCGAACCGTTGGAGGACAGGCAGCGGGTGGTCGAGTTCACGGCGCCCCTGCTTCCGGCCTCGAAACCGCGATACCTGATGGGGGTCGGGACGCCGCTCGACATCTTGCACGCGGCCCGTCATGGCATCGACTTGTTCGACTGCGTGCTGCCGTCGCGCAACGCGCGCCACGGCATCCTGTTCACCCGCGGTGGGCCGATCAGAATCAAGAATGCCCGCTATCGAGAGGACCGCGGGCCCGTCGATGAGAGCTGCTCCTGTCCCACCTGCGCAAGTGTCAGCAGGGCGTTCCTGCATCATCTGATTCGTACCGGAGAGGTCACCGGAACCGTCCTCTCGACACAGCACAATATCCGCTTCTTTCTTGACTTTATGCGGGATCTCAGGGAAGCTATCGCGTCTGGCGCGATCGCCGAGTGGGCCGGTTCGTTTACCGCCGCCTACACCGCCGCCGATCCCGACACAATACCGACGAGACCTGGTTCATGTTGAGTTTCACGATGCTTGCTTTTGCTCAGGCCCAGGGGCAGCCGAGTGCCTTCATGCAGCTGGTGCCGATCGTCCTCATTTTCGGCATCTTCTATTTCCTTTTGATCGCTCCGATGCGCAAGCGTCAGAAGGCTCTCAAACAGATGATCAGCGACGTCAAGAAGGGCGATCGGATCGTGACCTCGGGCGGCCTGCACGGCGAGGTCACCGCGGTTCTGGACAAGGCGGTTTTGCTCAAGGTTGCCGACAATGTGAAAGTCAAGGTCTCGAAGTCCGCGATCGCGGGACTTCAAGGATCGGAAGGTGACGGCTGAAGATGAAGCGAGGACTGCTCTGGAAGGGCGTGATTATCGGTTTGGTGGTCCTGGTCGGCGCTCTGTCGGCCTACCCGCTCGGCGAGAAGATCAGCTTGGGATTGGATCTGCGCGGCGGTACCTACCTCGTGCTCCAGGTCGAGACGGAAGACGCGCTCCGAGCCGAAACCGACAAGGACCTGGCCCGGCTGGTCCAGGAGCTCCAGGACAAGGGCCTCGAGACCGCTAGCGGGACCAGGACGTCTTCGACGGCGTTCGACATCCTGGGCGTCGGCGCCGATCGCGCTGCCGATGTGTCCACCGAGGCGGCCGAGTTCTTGCCGGGCTGGGATTACCAGAGGCGGGACGATGCAGTGGCCTTCGAGATGAAGGCACAGAACGCCAATCTGATCGCCAATCAGTCGGTCAAACAGGCGCTCGAGACCATTCGAAACCGGGTGGACGCCTTCGGCGTGTCGGAGCCGGTGATTCAGCGCCAGGGGCTCGAGGGCAACCGGATCGTTGTCCAATTGCCCGGCGTCGACGATCCCGAGCGAGTCAAGAAGCTGATCAAGAACACGGCGTTCCTGGATTTCCGTCTGGTCGCCTATCCTCCGGATGGCCGCGGAGCGCCCAGCCGCGAGGAGATTCTAGGCAACTACGGCGGCCGGCTTCCGGACGACGTCGAGATCGTCTCCGGCCCGATTCGCGACAGCGAAGGCAACGTCGTTGCGGAGCAGTATTACGCGGTGGAGAAGGTCTCCGTGATCACGGGGCGCGATCTCAAGGACGCGCGCCCAGGTCTCGGCGACTTCAACCAGCCGATCGTGAACTTCTTTCTCACCCATGAGGGCGGGCAGCGATTCGGCGACGTGACCGGTGCCAACATCGGTCGTGGCCTGGCGATCGTGCTCGACGGTAAGGTGCGGTCCGCGCCCACGATCCGGGCGCAGATTCGGGACAGCGGCATCATCGAGGGCTCATTCACGCGCCAGGAGGTCGAGGATCTGTCGACCGTACTCAAATCGGGTGCGCTGCCGGCCGCGATTACCTACCTCGAGGAACGGACCGTCGGTCCCTCGTTGGGCCAAGACTCGATCGACCAGGGCTTGAAGGCAGGTCTTCTGGGGATGGCGCTGGTCGTCCTGACCATGTTTCTGGTCTACAAGCTGTCCGGAGTCAACGCGGTCGTCGCTCTCGCGATGAACATCGTCTTGATCTTCGGAGCACTTGCCTATTTCGGCGCGACGCTGACCCTTCCCGGCATCGCCGGCATCGCCTTGACCATCGGCATGGCGGTGGACGCCAACGTGCTGGTTTTCGAACGCATTCGGGAAGAGCTACGGCACGGTCGAACCGTCAAGTCGGCGATCGATGCGGGTTTCGGAAAGGCACTTTCATCCGTGCTGGACGCGAACATCACCACGCTTCTCGCCGCGCTGTTTCTGTTCCAGTTCGGCACCGGGCCGATTCGGGGCTTCGCGGTGACTCTCTCGATCGGCATCTTCGCTTCGCTGTTCTCCGCGATCTTCGTCAGCCGCTGGCTTTTCGACATGATCCTTTCCCGCCGCCGGCGCGTAGACCGTCTTTCGATCTGACGGCGCAGCAGAGGACACAGACATGGAGTTTTTTCGCGACAGCAAAATCCAGTTCATGAAGTACAGGAAGTACTGGATGATCCTGTCTCTCGTGCTCTTGCTGGTTTCGGCGATCGTGGTCTTCGGCGCCCGGCGGCTCAATCTCGGAATCGACTTCGCCGGCGGCACCCAGTTGACGCTGAAGTTCTCCGAGCCGATCGAGGTTGACAGGCTGCGCGACATCGTTGCCGACGCGGGCGTGCCCGACGCGGTCATCCAGAGTTTCGGCGTCGCCGGGGCCAACGAGGCGCTGATCAAGACGCCGATCGTGGAAGGATCCGAAGAGGGCAGTCAGGGCTTGGTCGTGTCGGCACTCGACGCGGCGCTCGACAACTCCGGCGCGGGGCCGGACCTCAATCGCGTAGGTCGAGAGGTGGTCGAGAGCTTCCTGACCTCGAGAGATCCCGATGCCCGCTTGCCCGGGCTTGCCGACTCGACCGGGCTGGTCGATCAGGCACCCTACGGACCGATAGCGGATGCAATTCTCGAGCTTCGGCGCGAGCAGGGGTTGATAACGGACTGGGCCTCGATCTCGGCGCTGGCCGAAGTGACTCCGGAGTCCGCCGAGGCGCTCGAGAGCGGTGCGCGGCTTGGTAAGTTCTCGGTTTTGGGTGCGGAGAACGTCGGACCGCAGATCGGATCCGAGCTTCGTCGAAAGGGACTTCTGGCCATCGTCTCTTCCATGATCGGCATGCTCATCTACATATGGTTTCGGTTCGAGCTGCGCTTCGGAGTCGGGGCCCTGGTCGCGGTGCTGCACGATGTTTTCATTACCGTCGGCCTCTACGCGCTGGCAGGTTTCGAGTTCAATCTGACGACGATCGCCGCGTTTCTGACGCTCGTGGGCTACTCGGTCAACGATTCGGTGGTCGTTTTCGACCGCGTTCGCGAGAACCTGCGACGTTCCAGGTCCCGACCATTGGAAGAGACCATGAACCGGAGCCTGAACCAGACGCTGTCGAGAACGGTCCTGACCTCGGGAACCACCCTTCTGGTGGTGGGTTCGATTCTCTTCCTCGGTGGCGACGTGCTCAGGGGGTTCGCATTCATCCTCACGATCGGCGTCATCGTGGGTACGTACTCGTCGATCTACGTGGCGAGCCCGTTCGCCCTGCTCTGGGAAACGCTCTTCGGGCGTGGTGCCAGAGGCCGGCGCCGGGAAGCACGAGCGGCCTCCAGGTAGAGCTCGTCAAAAGGCTCCTCGTTGTTCGGCGGGGCCCGATGGCCATAAACCTATAATCTGAGGATGCCGGACCGGATCGTCCGGGCCGGCAGGTCGGAGCCGACCGCGCTCCGGAAGACGATGCCGACTCTGCGCGAGAGATTCTCTTCACGTCCGGTGCCGCCGCCGGTCAAGCCGCCTCACAAGAGCGTGAGCTTCGAGGATCTCCTCGAGCACATGCGAGAGCTCGGCAGACAGCCGGACGAAGCATTCCTGCGTCGGGTGTACGAGTTCTCGGCCGAGATGCACGGAGACCAGAGACGCCGGTCGGGCGAGCCATTCCTGACGCATCCGCTGTATGTGGCCTACTTCCTGGCGGGCTTCCGGGCGGACCAGACCTCGGTCGCCGTCGGGTTGTTGCACGACGTCCTCGAAGACACCCTGACGACTCGAGAGGCTCTGGCGGCCGAGTTCGGCGACGAGATCACCGGACTCGTGGATGGAGTCACGAAGATCGGAAAGCACGAATACGTCCGGCGCGATGAGGCTCAGTCGGAGACCTTCCGCAAGCTCATCCTGGCCTCGGCGAAGGATATCCGGGTGATTCTGGTCAAGCTCGCGGACCGTCTGCACAACATGATGACGCTCGAGCACCTGGGTCCGGAGGTCAAGCGCAGAGTCTCGAGAGAGACGCTCGAGATCTACGCGCCCATTGCCCACCGGCTCGGAATGGCAAAGGTACAGGGGGATCTCGCCGACTTGGCCTTCTACCACCTGCATCCGGTCAAGTTCGCCGCCCTTGAGGCAAAGGTGCGCGAGAAGCTCAAGATCGGGCGCAAGGCGATTACGGACATCAGATCCAGGCTGGAAGAGAGTCTGGCGGTGGCCGGGATCGAAGCCGAGATCAGCTACCGGGTGAAGCGCTACTACTCGATTCAGCGCAAACTCAGTCGGCAGGGGATCGAGCTTGCTCAGCTCTATGACTATCTGGCGTTTCGAATCATCAGCGAAGAAGTCCGAGACTGCTACGCGGCCTTGGGCGTGGTGCATCAGCACTGGCGTCCGGTGCCTGGGAGGTTCAAGGACTACATCGCAATGCCCAAGCCGAACCTCTACCGATCTCTGCACACCACGGTGGTGGTCGAGAATGGACAGCCCTTCGAGGTGCAGATCAGAACCCGTGAGATGGACCTCGTGGCCGAAGAGGGTATCGCCGCGCACTGGCTCTACAAGGAAGGCAAGCCGGATCAAGG
The DNA here is from genome assembly GCA_024224155.1 of bacterium. NCBI lineage: Bacteria > bacterium. The sequence continues at coordinate 28,585 of JAAENP010000004.1, read as the reverse complement.
CACAGCGGAGACCGAGGTCGCCTGGTTGCGCCAGCTGATCGACTGGCAGCAGGACGTGGATGATCCGCGGGCCTTCATGGCGACGCTGAAGCTGGACCTCTACCCGGACGAGGTGTACGTGTTTACCCCCAAGAGCGATGTCTTCTCGTTTCCCCGAGGGGCGACGCCGCTCGATTTCGCCTACAAGATCCACACCGAGCTCGGTCACCACTGTTCGGGAGCGCGTGTCAACGGCAGGTTGGTTCCACTCAAGACCCGCCTTCAGAACGGCGACATCGTCGAGGTCATGACCCACCCCAACCGCAAGCCCTCGCGCGATTGGCTGAGCTTCGTGGGTACTTCAAGAGCCAAGAGCAAGATCCGGCAGTGGTTGAACACCGAGCAGAAGAAGCGTTCGCTCGAGATCGGCCGCCGACTTCTGGACCGGGGCCTGAAACGACACAAGATCGCCGCCAAGAGGTTCCTGGAGTCGAAGGAGCTGCAGAAGTTCCTGTCGGCGGACGGTATCGCGCATGCCGATGATTTGTTGAGCCGTATCGGTTTCGGCAAGATCACGGTTCGGCAGGTGCTCGACCGAACGCTGACGAGCGAACAACTCGCCGCGGTCAACGCCAAGCCCAGCCGCCTGCGCTCTGCGGTAGAGCGAATTCTGCCGTTCGGTCCGGCGGCCGTTGCGGTGCGCGGCGACAGTGACCTGCTGGCCTATCTGGCGAAGTGCTGCAAGCCGCTGCCCGGCGACGAGATCGTCGGCTACGTCACCCGCGGTCGGGGAGTCTCGGTGCATTCGGTCGATTGCGCCAACGTCACGAATCTGCTGTACAACCCGGAGCGAGAGATCGAGGTCGAGTGGGAGCGCGTCGGCGACGAGGTCTTTCCGGTGCCGCTGGTCATCGAGACCGAGGACCGGCCCGGTATGCTGGCCAGACTCACCGAGGCCATAGCGAAGTTCGACGGCAACATCCGCAACTTCGAAGCCGAGACCGTCGAGACCGGGCGTGGGCAGATCGCCGTGGTGGTCGAGGTCAAGGACAAGAAGCAGTTGGAGAAGCTACGCCAAGGGCTTCGGGGTGTGCGCGGGGTCCTGGATGTTCGCCGCCCGATGGGAAGCAGACCCGATCGCCAAGGCTCGCTCGGCGAAGAGAACTAGGAGCTAGCTCTACTCCGCTTCGACGGTCTCGGGCCGCCAATCTCTTGCCGGGGGCTTGTGGACTTTGCCACTGCGCAAACAACGCGCGCAGACCAGGATTCGCTGAACGGAGCCGTTAACGAGTGCACGAACACGTCTGAGATTGGGTTCCCAGGTACGAGCCGAGACGTTATGTGCGTGACTGATTTGCCGACCGATGGTTGTCTTCTTACCGCAAATGGAGCACTGCTTGGACATTCGAGAATTCCTCCAAATCGAAGCCGGGATGGTAGCAGATTCGTGCGAAAGCCACCAGCCGGTTTTTTCGGGCGCCAATGGAGCCCCGAGCGGCCACCGGACCGTTCCCTTGACAGGGTGTAGATTCTTGTATAGCTTGCAGAAAATGCTTAAGGTTGGCTAGTTAAAGTAGCATCAAAGCTAAAGTTTTTTGGATCATCCGATCAGAGGTGTAGCGAGTGTTGTTTGCGCGTGCTAAAGGAGTTATCGGGCTAGACATCGGCAGTTCGACCGTCAAGTTGGTCGAGCTCAAAGAGCGTAAGGGTGAGTTGCATCTGCAACGTGTCGGGCTCGAGCCGCTCTCTCCAGAGGCGATCGTCGATGGCTCGATCATGGACTCGTCCCTGGTCGTCGACGCGGTCAACAAGCTGGCCGAAGAGAGCGGCGTCAAGAGCAACAACTACGCGACCTCGCTCGCCGGCCACTCGGTGATCATCAAAAAGATCCAGATGCCGGCCATGTCGCCGGAGGAGATCGCCGAGTCGATTCAGTGGGAGGCCGAGCAGTACATTCCGTTCGACATCAGCGACGTTCGCCTCGACTACATGGTGTTGAGCGACGAAGAGGTGGCGCGCGACTCCATAGAGGTACTGCTGGTGGCGGTCAAGCGGGACAAGGTCAATGATTACGTCTCGGTGATCAGCCAGGCCGGCAAGAACCCGGTGATAGTCGACGTCGATGCTTTTGCGGTGCAGAACGCGTACGAGATCAACTACGACATCGATCCTCAACAGGTCGTTGCCCTGGTGAACATGGGCGCCGGTGTGACGACGATCAATATTCTGTCCCGCGGAGCGACCGTCTTCTGGCGCGACATGTCGATCGGTGGCAACCAGTTCACCGAGGCTCTGCAGCGTGAGTACAGCCTGTCGTTCGATCAGGCGGAGCGCCTGAAGCGGGGCGAACAGGTGCCCGGATGCTCGCCGGGAGAGGCGAGAGCGATCTTGGAGGCAGTTTCGACCGAGCTCGCGGCCGAGATCCAGAAGACCTTCGACTTCTTCGCCGCTACCTCGGCCGACGACCGGGTCACCCAGTTGATGCTCTCGGGCGGGTGTGCGCTCACGCCGAATTTGCGCGAAGTGCTCCAGGATCGCTTCAACGTTCCAACCGAAGTTCTGGATCCGCTGCGCCGGGTCCATTACCGAGAGAGCGATTTCGACGGGGTCTGGCTTGATTCCGTGGCTCCGATGCTGGCGGTCGCCGTCGGTCTGGCTGCCAGGAAAGTGGACGACTAGAGACTATGATCAGAATCAATCTCCTCTCCGAAGGGCGCCGGCCCGTCACCGCCAGGAAGAAGGTCTCTACCCGCCGCGGCTTCGACCTGGGCGGGATCGATGCGGCCAGCGCCACGATGTTGGCCGTTCTGGCTCTCGGGCTTTTGGTCTCGCTGGGCCACAACTTCCTGCTCGGTCGCACCATGAACAGGCTTCAGGGCGAAGTCAACGAAGCTCAGGCCGAGGTCGACAAGTTGGCGCCGATCATCGCGGAGGTCGAGCAGTTCAAAACCAAGAAGGCCAAGCTCGAGAACAAGGTCGACATCATTACGCAGCTGAAGACCAACCAGCAGGGACCGGTTCAGATCATGGACGAGATCTCACGCGCCCTGCCGGAGCTGCTCTGGATGGACCGGATGTCGGTCTCCGGACAGTCCATCACGCTGTCCGGGCGAGCGTTCAACACGAACGCCGTGGCTAACTTCCTGGAGAACCTCGATCGTGTGCCGGAGTTCCAGGAGCCGGTTCTGCAAGACGCGTCACAAGCGGGGCAGACCTACTCCTTCGTGATTCGATTCAGTTTTACCCATGTTCCCGATGCAGAAGGGCAGAGCCCGGCCACGGCCGCCGGCTGAGGAATCGAACAATGGCGTTTCAAACCGGACTAGAAGGAAAGCCCTGGTATTTCGGCCTCATCGCCGGCCTGGTCGTTGGCGGGGTCGTCTACTTCGGCGCGCACAAGCTGCTGCTGAAACCCAAGAAGGACGCGATCGGAGGGCTCGAGAGCCAGTTGACCGGCCTTCAGGCCAAGATTCAGGAAGGTCGCGCGGCTCAACAGCAGCTGCCCCGGTTCCGGGAAGAGGTTCGGCAGCTCGAGCTCGAGTTGGACAAGCTCTTGAGGATCTTGCCGGCCCGTCGCAACACCCCGGAGCTCATGCGCCGGATCAGGACCTTGGCCGAGCAGGGTGATTTCAACCTGCTCCGTTTTACCCCGGGCGCGTTCATTGAGCAGGACTTCTACAGCGAGTGGCCGATCGCCATCAACCTCGAGGCGACCTACCACAACCTGGCTCAGTTCTTCGAGCGGGTCAGCCGCTTTTCGAGGATCATCAACATCGAGGATTTGCAGGTCGGAGCCCTTACCTCGAATCCCGATCACACGATTTCCGCCAGCTTCCGAGCGAAGACCTTTGTCTATAAGGAAGAGGACGACGAGGCTGACGAAGGGAGCGCACCATGAAGCCGCACCCGATGACGACCGGGCTGGCACTGGTACTGGTGCTGTGCCTTGCGGGCAGCGCAATTGTGGGCGCGCAGGACGAGCAGCCGCCAGAGCTGCCGGAAGAGTTGACCCAGGCGGAGGCGGAAGACGAGGGAGGCGTCAGCTCGGACGAGCTCTTGGCGGACGAAGAGATGATGTTCCTCGGAGAGGGCTATTCCTACGAGCCCGGCGAGCGTCGGGATCCGTTCAAATCCCTGTTGATCGTGCGCGAACGGGCGGCGATGCGCGGGCCGAGGCCGGAGGGAATCCCCGGACTGTTGATCGAGGAAGTCGACTTGACCGGTATTTTCGTAACTCAGGATGGACCGGTAGCCCAGGTGCGGTCGACGGAAGAAGACAAGAGCTATCTCCTCAGGGAAGGGGACCAGCTCTACGATGGAGACGTCGTCAGCATCGTTGCCAGCGAACTTACATTCAAGCAAATAGTGGACGACCCGACGGCTGTAAAGCCGTTTCGAGAGGTGGTCAAGAAGCTTAACCCGTAGCTTCGCGACAGGAGGCGAGAGCCATGGTTAGTCACGGCATAGGAAACAAAAACGCGAGCGCGGCCAAGCGTAGGTTGGCGCCTTTGGCGCTGCTCTGCGTCCTGTTGATGAGCTTCGGGATCACCGGAGCTGCGCATACCGCGCCGGCAGATTCATCCGTCGAGGCGACACCCGCGGTCAGCGATGTGTCGGCCGTACGCAGGATCGTTGGACTCGAGCTGCGCCGGCAGGGCGCTCTGAGGAGCTTCGAGGTCGTCACTGACGGACCTGTGATCTGGACCAGCTTCCGCGACGGTCATGGACGCTTGGTCGTGGAGTTGCCTAACAGCAACCCGGCGAAAGACGTTCTCGCGCTCGACCTAAGCGACGATCTGGTTCGGTCGGCGGCCTTCGAGGTAGTGGCCGCGGGCCAGCGTCCGATGAGTCGCCTGGTCGTGGATACATCCTCCGACGTCTACCATGCGGTCGTGCCGACTGGCGACGGGCTAGTCGTCGAGTTGACGCCGGTGCCGAGCTACAGCACTTCGTCAGCCAGTGCTATCAGTGGAGAGCTCGAAATCCAGAAAGCGACGGTTTTTCAGGATGACACTGGTTCGCCGCCTCTCGAGTTCGGTCCGGCACCGAGTGGTGTGCCGGCGACGCAACTCCAGGGTGTCGACGTCACCACGGACGATGGCACGACCACGGTCTGGGTCGCCGGAGACGGCGCCTTCTACTACTCTCATTTTCCGCTCACCGATCCCCACCGGTTCGTCGTCGATCTCATCGGCGTGGTCAACACCTCGCCGGTTTCGACGATCGTGGTGCAAGGGGAGCTGATCGACGGGATTCGAGTGGCTCAGTACAAGCCGCAACCCGAGCTCGTATCCAGGGTCGTGATCGACCTCGTGCACCCATCGGTCCCGACCGTCGACGCGACCCCCGAGGGCCTCAAGCTGACGTTCGCGGCCAGCGAGATGGCTACCGAGGAAGTGGCCGAGTCCATGGTCGAGCCCCTGGCGGCCGAGACGGTCGCGATGACCGAGACCGAGGTGCTCGAACCAACTCCGGACGCGGAGCCCTCCGAGCCGATGACCACGGTAGACGTCGAGACCGACACGCTGGTGGCCGACACGATGGCGGCCGAGCAGCCGGAGGCCGAGATGGAGCCGGCGGAGATGGCGGCCGTAGCGACAGAGCCGGAAGCCGCGCAGATCTTGGAGGAGGCCGCCGAGACGATGGCGGTCGAGCCCGAGGAAGTCGAGCCGACTCCGACCTGGACGGAAGCTGAGACTCCGGCCATGGAAGAAGCCGCGGAGGAAGCCATAGCTGAAGCCGAGCCGGCGCCGATGTGGGAAGAGGACCCGACCGCCACGGCTACGGTGGCGGAGCTGGAGCCGGCCGAGGCCTGGCAGGAGCCCGAGGAGGTTCCGGTCGAGGAAGCGGCCGAGGAAATGGCCGAGGAAGTGGCCGAGGAAGCTGCTGCCACCATGGAGGAGCCCGCGGCGGCCCCGACCTGGGAAGAGGTCGAAGAGGACGCTCCGACCTGGGATGAGCCCTCGGAAGCGGCGGGATGGGAGGAAGAGGAAGCTCCGGCTTGGGAAGAAGAGCCGGAGCCCGCTGCCGAGCCGGCCAAGTCCCTGTTCAACGTGTCTGTGGATCTCACGCCCGAAGCCGAGGTCGAGGATCCGTCCGGCTTCGAGACTCGTGATCTAACGGCCGCCGACGGGACGGTTTACACCGGCGAGCCGATGACACTCAGCCTCCAGGACGCGGACGTCAAGGACGTTTTGAGGTCGTTTGCTCAGATCAGCGGACTCAACGTGGTCGTCCAGCCGGGGGTCACCGGATCGGTGACGATCGAGTTCACCGATGTACCTTGGGATCAGGCCCTCGACCAGATTCTCAGAATCAATGGTCTCGACTATCAGCTGGAGGGCACCATCATGCGTGTCGCTCCGGTGTCCGTGCTTCGCCAGGAGGCCGAGGAGCAGGCCCGGCTCGAGGCGGCGAAGGCACTGTCGATTCCGCTCAAGACCATCATGCGTCGCGTGAGCTACGCGACGGCCACGGACATCGCAACCATTCTGAGCAGCGGCGGTGGTGGCAGCATCATGAGCGATCGCGGTTCGGCGATCGTCGATTCACGCACCAACACCTTGATCATCAAGGAGCTGCCCTCGCACATCAACACCGTGATCGCGGTAATCGAGAACCTGGATATTCCCGAGCCGCAGGTGATGATCGAGGCGAGGATCATCGAGACCACCAAGCGGTTCAGCAAGACCCTCGGCATTCAGCTGGGCTTCGACGCGGTCGCGAGTGCCGAGCGCGGCAATACGACCGGCCTCCAGTTCCCCAACACCGGGACGGCGGATGGCGGCGTCAATCTACTGACCGGTGGCAGCAACGGTTTCTTGGGAATCACCATGGGCAACGTTCTGGGCACCTTCAACCTCGACGCTTTCCTGCAGGCGGCCGAGAGCGAAGGTTTGATCAACATCCTCTCGGCACCGCGAATCACGACGCTCAACAATGAGCAGGCGTCGATTCAGAGCGGTCTTCAGATTCCGATTCAGACGATTGCCAACAACACGGTCAGCGTGCAGTTCGTGAACGCGACTCTGCGCCTCGACGTGACGCCCCACGTGACCGCCGAGGGCACCGTCCTGATGGACATCGACATTCAGAAGCGCGAGCCGCAGCTCGCGTTCGCCGTCGTCGGCGCCAGCAACGCTCCGATCTCGACCAAGGACGCTTCCACGCGAGTCATCGTTCGCGACGGCGGCACGACCGTGATCGGCGGCATCTACAAGGTGACCAGCGATCAGGGCGAGGATCGGGTGCCTGGATTGTCGAACATTCCGATTCTCAAGCATCTGTTCAAGAACAAGCGTCGCAACGACGAAAACGAAGAACTGCTTATTTTCATCACGCCACGCGTGGTCAAGCTCTAGAGATCTGGCAAAGGGGTCGATTCATGAAAGCGACAAGATTCATCGCACTCGGATTTCTGGCGGCGAGCCTGCTCGCCTGCGAGAGCCGAACCGATCGGACGGACGGCGGAGGCGTGCTTCTGTCGATCTCCGATTTTGATGGGCTCCCGATCTCACTGTCCGTCAACTCGTCCGACGGGTTCTTGCAGGTCGGCGAGATTCAGGTCACAAGCGTCATCAAGAACCCCGACGTCATCGGTTCGAACCTGATGAACGTCGAGATCGAGTCCTACGAGGTGACGTACACCCGCGGCGATACCGGGACGAGGGTGCCGCCGATCTACGTCGAGGGTCTGTTCGGCGTGGTTCCCGTCGGCGGCATTTTCACCGTTGAGAATCTCCCGGTGATGGGCCCGGCGCAGTTCGATGAACCGCCGATCTCGGATCTGTTCTTCGTGAACGGCGGTTTCGACAAGGAGACCGGCGACAACAAGATCATCCTGAACTTCCACCTCCGGTTCTTCGGGCGGACGCTGTCGGGCGATGCTGTTGAGACAGCCCCGGCCAACTTTACCGTCACCGCAATTCCCTAGGAGAGTCGTCATGACCCGTTTCAAGAACACGAAGCTGACCGCCGGCTGGGCTTTGCCCGTCCTGATGCTGAGCCTGTTGATGGCGTGCTCGACGGATTCTCCGACGGCACCTCAGCAGCAGCCAACGACTGGCGGGGGAGGTCCCAGCGCCAATTGGGTGCTGAAGGTCACGGTTTCGCCCGACCTTCTGAGAGTCAACGACCAGAATCCGGCTACGGTGACCGTGGACGTACGCCGTGCCGACAACAACCTGGCACCTCCGAGCGGAACGACGATCGTCGTGTCGACCTCGCTGGGTGAGTTTGACGCGCCCGGGAGCGCCCTCACGTCCCTCGCCTTGGGAACGGTCAACGGGCGGGCGCAGGTGCCGCTCTTTCCCGGTGCAGTCACCGGCGTAGCGGTCATCACGGCACAGCTCGAGGCCTCCGCCGGCCAGACGACGATCGAGGTCCTCGAGGAACTGCCGGCCCTGGTGGCCGCGTTCTCGTTCCAGAACACCACCGACAATCTTTCGATTCAGTTTCTGAACGAATCCAGCGGCAGACCGGACCGCTTTCTCTGGGACTTCGGCGACGGTAATACGAGCACCGAAGAGCATCCGGCACACATCTACGCCCTGCCGGGGGACTACCCGGTGGAGCTGACGATTTTCCGGGGCGAGGAGTTTGCCAAGAGCGCCGAGATCGTACGAGCGGTCCAGGACGTCTTCATCACGGACGTGAACCCGAGACAGGTGAGGCCGGGCGAGCGTCTCCAAATCCGCGGCCAGGGTTTTGACAACGCTATTCGGGTTCTGGTCAATGGCCTCCTGTCGAAGCTCATTTCGAAGTCGTCGACACTCCTCGTGATCGATGCACCGGTCAACTTCGCGTTTCCAGAGGAGCCTTGCGACTCCAATGGGGACGGAATTTTGGACGGGTTCAAATTAGTTCCGATTCCGTCTCCGATAAGTATCACCGTCGAGGTCTCCGGCAACGTTGGGTCAGATACCGTGGCCGTTGATCTGACGATTCTTACTCCTCTGGGTAGCGGGTGCGTCCCGACGCCCGGAGAAAGCGGGAACCTTTTCATAACCGATATCTCGCCGAACGCCGGTCCGGCATCGGGAGGCCAGAGCATAGCGATCACCGGTACCGGATTCTCCGATTCGCTGCGTGTCTTCATCGGCGGTGGTTTCGCGACGACCCTATCCGTCACGCCGACTCGAGTTGTCGTGGTCACGCCTCCAGGGATTCTGGCGACCGTACCTTGCAACATCGACGCGGACCCAGAGACGGGCCTGGTGGTTGCCGACACCCTGGTCGACGTGGTCGTCGAGTTGGCGTCGGGGACCAGCCATACGGCACCCGGTGGCTACACCTACTTGGCTCCGATCGGAGCGCCCTGCAACGGGGACTAGATCGGGCCGAGAATCCAGTCAAACCACAGGGCGGCTGCCTAGACGGGCAGCCGCCCTGCTGCGTATACTGAAGCGATTCCATGAGGACCGGAACCCGCCTACTTGCCGCTCTGTTGCTTCTGACCAGCTGGGCTTCGTGCGACCGGCCGACGCCGGTGGCGCCGGCCGAGTCGGCGCTCACGATCACCGCGAATCCCACGCGGATCGCGGTCGACGGCGAGGCGATTATCACGGTCTTGGCCCGAAAATCGGACGGCACCGCCGTCAACCCGGGCACCGAGATCAACTTCGCGACGACCCTGGGCACGATCGACACCGTGGTGGCGACCGACGACCGTGGGATCGCCGAGGCGACGCTGCGCGGCGACCTTCGGATCGGCATGGCCACGGTCACCGCCGATTCCGGCGCGGCGGGAACCGCGACCATCGAGATTCAGATCGGCGCATTGGCGAGCTTCATCGACTTTACCGCGACCCCGGAGACCATCAACAAGGACCTGCCGCCCGGGGGCGAGAAGATCAAGCTCAAGGCGATCGTCCGCGACGATCTCAACAACGTGATTCGCGGTATTGCGGTGGCTTTTGAGGCCGACATCGGGACGCTCGAGTCCGGGGGCTCGGTCACCAACAACAACGGTGTCGTGAAAGACACCCTGACCGTCAAGAGCGTGGCCGGTATTACCGATGGCGTTTTCGAGATCACGGCTCGCGCCGCCGGAGACGACGGCTCTGAGATCAGTGAGATCGTCGAGATCACGGTGACCGGGTTCGCCTTCAACATCACGCTCACGGTGCAGCCCACGAGCATTCCGGCCGCCGGCGGCGTGATTCAGCTCTCGGCCTTGGTGCGCGACGACGAGTTTGAAGCCGCCGTTGGCGAACAGGTCAACTTCATCACCGAGGCAGGGAACCTGGACTCGGGCGGAGGACTCGTGACCACCGACGCGGGCGGTCAGGCCTCCGATACCCTCAGAGTGACCCAGGCAGATTTGGCGGCCCTACCGGCGACGGCCATTTCCTTCAACGTGTCGGCCGAGGTGGGTGGCGGCGGAGGGGTCTTGGTCGATTCCGGTCCGGTGCCGATTCGAATCCAGCCGGATCCGCCGATCGCGGACTTCGGCGTTTCGACGGTTGGCCTCACGGCCACCTTCTCCAACACGACTCTGGGCGACCCCCCGTTCACGTTCGTGTGGGATTTCGGCGACGGGGACTCCACCACCGCGACGACCACGGCGCCCGTGTCCCATTCCTACGAGTTCGCAGGGACTTATTTCGTGACCTTGACGGCGATCAATGACGGCGGTGACGACAGCATCACCAAGGAGGTCACCGTCGAAGATCCCATCGCGCCGACGCCGCAGCTGAGCATTGCCGTTTCGTACGACGAAAGCGAAAGCCTGATCGCCGATCCTGGAGGTGACATCGCCGCGGGCGACACCCTGCGCTTCGATATCGTCGTGAACAACAGCGGCGACGTGGACCTTTCGGCCGTGACGGTGGCATCCAACCTGACTCCGGCACCCACTTGTTTGCCGACGGTTCCCGTTATGCTGCTGCAGCCGGCAGAGTCGATTGTCTGCGAACAGGACTACGTGGTTACCACTGCCGACGTCACTTCGAAAGACGTCACGAACCTCGTTCAGGCCGACAGCCCCGATACCACGCAGGTGGCGGATACGGTGACGGTCACGATCCCCTAGCTTCTTTTCGAGAAGTCTTGTCGAACGTGCGAGGGGGGCGCTAGCGTCCGGCTTGGATTACCGGTTGGGAGGGGACACGAAGGCATCGTTTCCCCGATGGTCACTGATATAGTTCCTGCTAGCCTTTACGGAGCTTCTTCGCCGTGACAGCCGAAACTTCCCATTCGCTCGAGGACCTCGAGCGCCGCTGGCAAGTCGACAAGACACCGCAGGTAGGACTTCGGCTGGCCGAGGAGCACCGAAAGAAAGGTGATCTCTCGGCTTCGATCGACGTGCTCGCCACCGGGCTGGAGGTCTATCCCGACCACACCGCGTCGCGCGTCGCCCTGAGTCGCTATCTCGTCGACAGCGAGCGCTTCGCCGACGCCGTGCTCCATCTCGAGCGGATCGTCAAACTGGATCCGACCCACCTGGTTGCCAACAAGCTCCTGGTCGGGGCCTACACCGGCATCGGCAGGTTCGCCGAGGCGCGCGACAAGCTGGACATCTACGAGATGATGGGCGAGGGGGATGCCGACATCGAGCGGCTGCGCGCCCTTTTGGAGGCCGCGGAGCGCGGCGACGAGCTTCCTGTCGCCGAGCCGGAGGACGCCTTGCCTCCGCCGAGTGATGACTGGCTCGGAAAGGGCGAGGAGCTTGCTGTCGCCGAGCCGGTTTCGCCACTTTCATCGGTTTCACCGCCTTCACCGGTTTCAGAAACCGAGATCGGCGCGCAAACAGCCCCGGACGATTTCGAGAGCGATGAGCCCTTTGGCACGGCGTGGACGGCGCGAGGTCCAGCGGGCTACTGGCAGGCGGTCGCAGAAGAGGGCATCTTTACCCTGGAGGCAGCCGGGCAGCTCGAAAGTGAGCTGGTCGAGCCCTCTGAGTACGATCTGCCGGGAGCCGGGGAGCCGTCCCCGGCCGCCGGCGCGGAGTCGACCGTGACGATGGGAAGCCTCTATCTCGAGCAGGGGCATTATCAGGAAGCCGCCGCGGTCTTCGAAGATGTTCTCGCTCGCGAGCCCTACAACGAGGTGGCCCAACGCGGGCTCGAAGCCGCGCTCGAGGGGGAAACGCCTGCCGCTCGTGACGCCGGCGACGAGGAAGAAGAATCGACCGCCGACAGGTTGGAACGCCTCAGGTCGGTGCTGATCGCCTACCGCGCGCAGCTACGAAAAGCGGTTGAAGCAGGCGTTTGATGTTTGAGCAGCGACTGGCGGATATCGCTTCGCGTCTGGACAACCTTGCTTTCGTGTCGTTGGTCGCCTCCGACGGCATCCGTGTAGAGAGCTACACCGCAAAGGATGAGCTTTCCGAGCTCGACAGCGACAACCTCGCCGTCGAGCTCCTGACCCAGCTCAAGGCGATCTCGGAGAACCACGGCGAGCTGGGCCTGGGAGAGGTATTCGAGTACTCGGTGATGACCAAGCGCTTCTTGGTGATGCTCGGCCGAGTCGCCCCCGGCTACTACTTGATGCTCGTGCTGGCCGGAGGCCCCAGCTTCGGGCGGGCTCGATTCGAGTTGCGCCGCGCGTCTTTGGCATTCGAGGATGATCTGCTGTAGTAGCCAACCGGCTCGCGGGGGAGGCACCAATTGACGTTCGAGCAAATCAAGGCATTAATCGACATTGTCTGCCAGAAGGGACTGCATGAGCTCGAGGTGGAGCGATCAGACTTTCGGGTCAAGATCGTCGGTCGTCCGGCCGGTGCTCCGCTATCGGTGACGGCGGCCGCACCACAGCTTCAGGCGACACCCGTGCCCGCCGCGGCGAGCGAAGCCGTCGCTCCGGTGGCGGCGACAGGGGTGGAAGAGCCATCGGGCCATCGCATCACCTCGCCGATCGTGGGGACGTTCTACGAGGCCCCGAGCCCGGAATCCGATCCTTACGTTCGAGTCGGCGATCGAGTCAAGGTGGGTCAGGTGCTCTGTATCGTGGAAGCCATGAAGTTGATGAACGAGATCGAGTCCGACGTCGACGGTGAGATTCTGGAGATCTTTCCCTCGAACGCGCAACCGGTCGAGTTCGGAGAGCCACTCTTCGTGATTCGCGTGAGTTCGTGATTCCCGGCTGGCTGAATGTTCAAGAAAATACTGATCGCCAATCGGGGCGAGATCGCGCTTCGGATCATTCAAGCCTGTCGCGAGCTGGGCATTCGCACGGTGGCGGTGTTCAGCACCGCCGACCGCGACAGTCTGCACGTTACCTATGCCGATGAGGATGTCTGCATCGGCCCCGCAGCGTCGACACAGAGCTATCTGAATATCTCGGCTATTATCTCGGCCGCCGAGATCACGGGCGCGGAGGCGGTGCATCCGGGCTACGGGTTTCTGGCCGAGAACGCGAGCTTTGCCGACGCCCTTCGCGAATGCAATATCAAGTGGATCGGTCCGAGCCCGGACAGCATTCGCTTGATGGGCGATAAGTCCCGAGCCAGAAAGACGGCCCTCGAAGCCAATATCCCGGTACTCCCGGGCAGCCAAGAGCCCCTGTCGACTGCCGCCGAGGCCCGTGCGGTTGCTTCCCGGGTCGGGTATCCGGTGATTCTCAAGGCTTCCGCCGGTGGCGGCGGACGTGGCATGCGGATCGTGCAGGGACCGGAAGAGCTCGAGCAGCAGCTTCAAACCGCGAGCGAGGAAGCCGCGGTCTCCTTCGGAGACGGCTCGATCTACCTCGAGAAGTACCTCCTGGAGCCCCGGCACATCGAATTCCAGGTTCTGGGAGATCGTTATGGCAATGCCGTCGAGCTTGGCGAGCGCGAATGCTCGATCCAGAGGCGTCACCAGAAGCTTCTCGAGGAAGCTCCGTCCCCGGCGCTGACACCCGAGCTGCGGCTTAGCATGGCGGAGGCCGCGGTGCGGCTGGCTCGGCACGTCGGCTACGAGAACGCGGGCACCATCGAGTTCTTGCTCGACCGCACCGGAAGTTTCTATTTCATGGAGATGAACACGCGGATCCAGGTCGAGCATCCCGTGACCGAGATGGTTACTGGCGTCGATCTGGTCAAAGAACAGTTGCGGCTGGCTTGGGGCGAGAAGCTGCGTATCCCGAGCGGCCTGCAGGCCCGCGGTCACGCGATCGAGTGCCGGATCAACGCCGAGCATCCCGAGACGTTCAGACCGTCGCCGGGCGTGGTGACGACCTTCCATCCACCCGGTGGCCCTGGGGTTCGGGTCGATACCCATGTCTATGAGGACTATGTGATTCCGCCGTTCTATGACTCCCTGGTGGCGAAGCTGATCGTGCACGGCACCGATCGGCACGAGGCCATCCGACGCATGGAACGGGCTCTCGAGTTCTTCGTCATCGAGGGCGTAGACACGAGTATCCCTCTACACCGCGAGATTCTCCGAGACGACCGCTTCCGGAGGGGCGATGTTTCGACGCGCTTCATGGAGCGTTTTCGCCCGCAGAGACCCAAGCCGACGGGGGTGGGGGCATAGGGGCTTGCTGAAAGACCCCGGCGCGGTGGCAGCCGCAGGTCGTCGGATTCCGAGGATCTACGCGCTCGCGGACCAGGAAAGCCTGGGCGGGCTAACCTTGGTCGAAGCCGTGAAGAGCATGACCGGCGAAGGCGTGCGCTGGATCCAGATTCGAGCCAAGCGTTCTTTCGACGACGAGCTCGCCGCAGATCTGGAAGGGTGCTGCCGTGCAGTCGAAGGTTCCGAGGTGGAGCTCTGGGTCAACGACCGACCCGATCTGGCTCGGCTCTTTCCGGTTCACGGCGTCCACCTCGGCCAGGACGACCTCGAGCCAGAGGCCGCGCGCCGGGTTGTGGGTCCGGAGAGGATGATCGGGCGGTCGACCCACAACGAGGACCAGGTCAGCGAGGCGGACGCCGACGGCGCGGTCGACGTCATTGCCATCGGCCCGGTCTTCAGCACCACCGGAAAACGGGACCCGGAGAATGTCGTAGGTCTCGAAGGCGTCCGTCGGGCGCGGCACCTGACCCGTAAACCGCTCGTGGCGATCGGGGGAATCAACGAGCACCGCCTTGGCGACGTGCTGGCAGCCGGAGCCGACTCGGTGGCGATGCTCGGAGCGGTCTGTCGTGGAGATATCGGCGCCAACTGCCGCCGACTCGTGGCACTTGCCGAGGGAAGCAGTTGAGCCAGACGTTCGCCACCCGCTGGGGCCTCATTCTGGCGACCCTGGGCATGGCCGTGGGGACCGGCAACATCTGGCGGTTTCCAAGGATCGTCGCGACCAACGGTGGCGGCAGCTTCCTGGTCGCCTGGTTGGTGTTTCTTCTTGTCTGGTCGATTCCGCTCATGATCGTCGAGTTTGCCTTCGGCAAGAAGGGACGAATGGGCACCGTCGGCGCCTTTCGCCTGTTCGCCGGCGAGCGCGCCGGCTGGATGGGAGGCTGGGTAGCGCTTTGCGCGGCGGCCATCGCTTTCTACTACTCGGTAGTCGCGGGGTGGTGCATTCGGTACTTCTTCGCGTCACTCGTCGGGGAGCTCGGTAGCGCCGATCCTCAGGCGTTCTGGCAGTCCTACGCCGGCACCGGCCAGTCGTTCGTCACCCACGCTCTGGCTCTGGCGCTTGCCGTCGCCGTGGTCTGGTTCGGGGTGCGCGGAATCGAGCGGGTGGCGAAGGTGCTGATTCCCATGCTGGTTCTTCTGGTCGTCATTCTGGCCGTCAGGGCGGTCACTCTGCCCGGCGCCGTCGCCGGCCTCGAGTTCCTGTTCAAACCCGATTGGAGCGCGCTCGGAGACGTCAACATCTGGCTCCAGGCCCTGACCCAGAACGCTTGGGATACCGGCGCTGGCTGGGGCTTGATCCTCACCTACGCCATCTATATGCGGGCGCGCGAAGACGTTCCGTTGAACGCTTTCCTGATCGGTTTCGGCAACAACTCCATGTCGCTCTTGGCGGGGATCATGGTCCTGTGTACGGTCTTCGCGCTCAACCCCGGCGCCCGGGATGAGATCGTCGGAGCGGGGAATGAGGGCCTGACCTTCATCTGGATGCCGCAGCTCTTCGGGCAGATGCCCGCCGGTGGATTGTTCATGGTTCTGTTCTTCCTGGCGCTTTCGTTTGCGGCACTCACGAGCCTGATCTCCATGATCGAGCTGATCACGAGGGTCTTTATCGACGCCGGTTTCACTCGCCGCAAGGCCCTGGTCATCGTCGGCCTGATGGCGCTCTGGTTCGGAGCCCCTTCGGCCCTGTCACTCGACTTTCTCCACAATCAGGACTGGGTGTGGGGAGTCGGCCTCATGGTGTCGGGGTTTCTCTTTGCCTTCGCGGCACGCAGGTTCGGCGTCGAGAAGCTGCGAACCGAGGTCGTCAACGCCGAGGGTTGCGACCTGCGCATCGGTCGTTGGTGGAGTTTCTTGATTTCGGTCGTGGTTCCGGTGGAGGCTGTCCTCCTGATGCTCTGGTGGCTGTGGGAAGCCAAGGGCTGGGATCCCGAGGGGTGGCTGAATCCATTCGGTGCGGCGACGGTCGGCACCGTGCTGGTACAGTTCGCTGTCGCTCTGGTGGGACTGATTCTGCTGGACCGTTGGCTGGTTGCCCGACGGGTCGAGGCGCAAAGGTCGTAGGCCGGGATATGAGTGGAACCGCGCTACTCTTCATGATCGCTGTCTGTGGCGCCGTATGGGGCGGTTTCGCGCTCCTGCTGGTCCGGGCCATTCGAAGGGAAGGTCGGAAGTCATAGAGCACGAGCCGAGCGGCCCGCAAGGGCACCCAGCAAGCGACCATGTCTGCAAGGTCTACCTGGTCGGTTTCATGGGCGCCGGCAAGACGGCGGTCGGATCGTGTTTGGCGAAGCTGATGAACAGGGAGTTTGTGGATCTGGATCGTACGGTCAAAACCGAGGCGAAGATGGCGATCGCCGACATCTTTTCGGAGCGAGGCGAGGAGGCCTTTCGAAGCCTCGAGACCGCGGCCCTCGGCTCGGTCGCGGGTCGCGAGCAAGATCTGGTGGTCGCGACCGGTGGCGGCACCGCGACCCGAGTTGCGAACGTTGAGCTCATGCGCTCGACGGGCACCAGCGTCTGGCTCGATGCGCCCTTTGAAGAGATTCTGAACAGACTGGATGGGATCGGCAGGACCCAGCGCCCACTCTTCGGTTCGGTGGCAGAGGCTCGACGGTTGTACGAGGCTCGGCGTGACGCCTATGCCGCTGCCGATCTGAGAATCGACGTCGCGGCGGACGCGAGTCCGGAGGAGACCGCGAAACGCCTCCAACGGATTCTCTCGGCGGGCGAGCCCGCGAACCGGTTCCAGACGGGTCGCAAATGAACTACCTGATTCTCACCGACATCCACGGCAACGCGGAAGCTCTCGAAGCCGTCTTGGAGGACAGCGCGGACCAATCGATCGAATCGGTTCTGGTGCTCGGTGATCTGGTTGGCTACGGCGCGGAGCCCAACGAGGTGATCGAACGACTTCTCGGCCTCCCGCAGCCGACGGTGATCATTCGCGGCAATCACGACAGAGTCGTCGCGATGCCGCTTCATGACACCCACTTCAACGTCGTGGCTCGCCTGGCGGTGCGTTGGACGACAGACCAGCTGACCGAGAAGAACCTCGAGTACCTCAGAGAGCTACCGCGCGGACCGATGGAGATTGCCCCCGGCTTGTTCATCTGTCACGGCTCGCCGCTGGACGAGGACGAGTATGTGATCAGCCTCGAGGACGCCGCGGTCATCTTCGCCGCGCATCGCGGCCTGCTCACGTTTTTCGGGCATACCCATATCCCCAGCTGCTTTTCGGCCGAGGAAGGGCGACTTGCGTCACTTGCCCTCGAAGGCGACGGTGTGACGATTCAGCTCGAGCCGGGTACGCGCTACCTGGCGAATCCAGGCTCCGTCGGGCAGCCGCGCGATCGAGACCCACGGACCGCGTACTTCATCTACGATTCGGTGAGCGAGCAGATTCACTGGCGTCGCTGTGACTACGCCATCGAGGATGCGCAACGGCGGATTCTGAAGGCTGGGCTGCCCGAGGTTCTGGCTCATCGGCTGGCGATCGGGATCTAGCGATTGACGCCGGCAACGAGAGCCCTGCACTTGGTTCTGGCCGGCTGGTTGGCGGTGGCCTGCACGACCCCCGCCGTGAGAGACCAGGGGCCGCTCGGAGCACCGGCCACCGAGGAGGTGCTCGACGAGCTCGAGGGCCCGGCATTGCTCATGCTGATGGCGGATCAGCTGTTCTTTGAGCCGTTCGCCGTTCGCACGATCTTTCGCCAGCACCCGGAGCTTCACGAGCGGCTGGCGATCGCGTTGGGGCGCGTGGGAGACAGCCGTGGGCTTCCCTATCTGGAGTCTCTTCTCGTGGATCCGGTTGTCGAAGTCAGAAGGGCCGCGGCGTTCGGTCTCGGTCAGCTGGGCGATCGGAGCGCCTATCCCGCGCTCTTGGGCGCGCTGGGAGATCGCGACCGCGAGGTCGGGCGGCTGGCCGCCGAGGCCCTGGCTCGGATCGGCGTGCCCTTGACGAGGATCGAGGCGGCGCTGGGGGTCTTGCCCGAGGCCGAGAGACGACAGCGGCTGTTTCCGGTCCTTTTCCGCCTCAAACCGGAGGAGATCCATGGCGTCGAAGCCGGTCCTGCGGGCGAGTCGCACACCGGCGAGGATCTCGAAACCGGGCTCGCTCCGGAGCTCTATCGCTGGCTGCTCTACGCACTGGCGCGCAGCGGCGACGTCAGGGGACTGCCGCGCTTGCGCTCGGCCCTCGACAGCTCGGATCCATGGGTGCGCGGATGGGCTGCACGAGGTCTGGGACGCCTGGGCGATCGCTCCGATCTCGGGCGGCTCCGCGCTCTTCTGGCGAGCGAGGACCAGGGAGTGGTGGTGCAGGCTCTGCGCGCCGCAAGTAGCTTGATCGATGCCGGGAAGGCGGCGCCGCCGGAGGCCTGGCTCGCCGACCTCGAAGAGTTGATCGGAGACGAGCGCACTTGGATTCGGCTTGCGGCTCTGGAGAGCGCTGGTAGCTGGACGCCGGGCAACGGCCTCGGCGCGCGGCTGCGAGAGCTGGCATCCGGTGAGCGCGGGCGATCCGCCGAGTTGGCGCTCCTCTCTCTGGCTCGCTACGGAGATGTCGAGTCCGAGCAGTTGATTCTGCGCGCCGCGGAGTCGAGATGGCCATCGATGCGCCGAGTGGCGGCTCGCGCGGCGTCGATTGCCGGCTTGAATGGGGTGGTCGATCGCTTGAGGCGCGACCCGGTACCGGCCGTCCGAATGGCCGGATGGACGGTGATTTTCGACGCTGCGCGCCCGGGCGACCGCAGAGTCGAGGTGACGGCACGCGAAGCACTACTCGACCCCGATCCCGGGATTCGCGCGCTGGCGCTCGAGTGGCTTGCCTCCAACCCGGTCGCACCCCTCGACGAGCTCATGTTGGCGGTGACCACGAAAGCCAAAAACCGAATGCCGGATCTCCAGGTCAATGGCGCGGCGGCGCTGGCGGCTCGAGCGGCCGCGGAGCCGCTCGAGCGCGGCGCGAGCGTAGCGGCTTTGGAGCGGCTGGCGGAGAGCTCGGACTACCTCGTGCGTCGGGCGGCCGGCGACGCCCTGGTCTCGCTCGACCGCGAGCGACCGCCTCTGGGCGCGATTTCATCGACCAGGTCGATCCAGGACTACCGAAACATGATCCGCACAATGAACGGAGACCGGTTTGTCCGGTTGGTGACCGAGCGGGGAGAGATCATCATCCAGCTCGATCCGCGGGCGGCGCCTCTGACCTGCATCAGCTTCATCCAGCTGGCGGAGGCCGGTTTCTATGACGGTCTCGAGTTTCACCGGGTCATCCCCGATTTCGTTGCCCAGGGAGGCGACCCCCGGGGGGACGGTTGGGGAGGCCCCGGATTCTCACTGCGAGACGAGAACAGCACGATCCCGTTCGAGCGCGGAGTGATCGGCATGGCCCGCTCCGGAACCCACACCGCCGGAAGCCAGTTCTTCTTGACGATGAGCTCGCAACCGCATCTGAACGGCAGTTATACGGCTTTCGGACGCGTCGTGGCCGGTGAGCAATGGCTGAACACGATAGAGCAGGGAGACACGATCCTGAGAGTCCGCGAGCTGGCTCGTGACGCCGGACCCCTACGGTAGACTCGCGGCGTGAATTGGGGCGTCGAAGAACCTCGCATGGGTGAGTTTGCGCCGGTTGTAGCCGGCGCTGTAGTCGCTGGTCTCTTGCTCGGCGCGTGCGCTTCCGGTGGCAAGACCAGCCGGTCCGAGAGCCCGGAGCCGGAGCCCATTGTCGGCCCCACGACGCAGGCCGAGATTCTGGCCGAGATGCCGGAGTGGGTCGGTGACCTGGTGCGGGCGGAGCCTGATGAGGTCTGGTCCCGGCGGTTGGCTGAGCCGGTCGACGACGCCGAGGTCGTCGTCTTCTTCGGGACCTGGTGCTCGGACAGTCGCCGCGAGCTGACCCGGCTCTGGCGGGCGGTGGAAATGGCTGGCGGAGATCTCGGGTTTCCGATCCGATATGTCGGCGTGGACCGAACCAAGAGCGAGCCCGAAGACCTTCTCGAGGGTAAGGAGATCCTCTATGTCCCGACGCTGATCGTAGTCAAGAGCGGAATCGAGTCGGGGCGAATCGTGGAAAGCGCCCCGGAGGCCATCGAGAAGGATCTCGTGGCACTCCTCACCGGCGAGGCGGACGGATGGCTGTCGGGCCGCGACGACCTCGATGGCTCCGGTGCCGCCGCCACGCCATGACGCAGAGCGACCCGACCTCCATCACCGATTGCTAGATGCGCACGCTCGGCTGGCTGCTTCAGTTCTTCGCCCTGGTGGTCGTCGGCACGGCGCTACTGGTGGGGCTCTTCTACGAAGCACTGCGCGCCGAAATCGGGCTGTTGGCCATGGGAGGGCTGATGTTTCTGGTGGGCAGGAAGCTCAATAAAGGCTAGCCGCGGGCGGGCCGACACAACTTCCGTAATCTGCAACCTTTCCCGAGAGGCGTCGTAACACTTATGACAAAGGAGCCGCCGGAAGACTCGGACGCGGAGATCATCGCGGCGGTCCTGAAAGGCGACAAGGAGCAGTTCGGTGAGATCGTCAAGCGCTACCAGGGAAGGTTGGTCAACTTTCTCTATCGCCTTCTTTACGACCAGGCCGAGGCCCACGACCTGGCTCAGGAGGTCTTTTTCAAGACCTTTCAGGCTCTTGATCGGTACGACTCGCGGTACAAATTCTCTACTTGGCTCTTTCGGGTCGGACAGAATGCCGCGATCGATCGGCTGCGCAAGCGACGCCTCAAGCTGGTGTCGATGGACCGGCCGTCAAAGAACCAGGACACCGACTCGACCTGGGAGTTCCCGTCCGAGGAGCGCGGGCCCTACGGCGAGCTGCGAAATCAAGAGCGTGGCGACGCGATCACCGAGGCCATCAAGGCTCTGCCGTGGGAGTATCGGGAGTTGATCGTGATGCGGCACTACGGTGAGCTGTCCTACGCCGAGATTGCGGAGTTGAAGGAGCTGCCTCTGGGAACCGTCAAGAACAAGCTCTTTAGAGCCCGGCAGATCCTCAAGGAGAGCCTGGCGGACTATCTCGTCGACTAACGAGAGACTGGGTGCACCGAACCGATGCGAAACCGTCAACAGAAGCAACACTCCGAATACCTCGAGCTCGCCTACCTCGAGCTTGATGGAGGCCTGACGCGAAGCGAGGCGCGGGAGCTGGAGGAGCACGCGTCTCGCTGTCCGGAGTGCCGGACAGTACGCGAAGAGATGATCTCTCTGGATTCCCTGCTCGACGAAGCCAAGATCGAAGCCGATCCGGACCTCGCCCGACGGGTGCTGGAGAACATGCCGCCGGCACCGTGGGAAATGCGCCGACCCGCCAGCTGGCGCGTCGCGGCGGTGGTCTTCGTCGCTCTGCTCGCGACGGCCTACGCCCTCACATTCCAGGGCGAGCCCCTGGGGGAAGCGCTACCGTGGATCGGCACCTTGGCCGCGATGGCGGAGCTCTTTCGTTCGGCCGCGTTGGCCGGCGCCGGTCTCCTGGCGGCGTCCTGGTCCGGAATCGGACTGGCCCTTGGTGAGCTTCTGTCGCGCTCGCGAGTGGGGTTCGCTGCCTTCGGAGTCTTCGTGCTCGGCGTCGACTACCTTTTCCTGCGCTACCTTTGGCACCTGTCTCGTCGCCAAGCAGTGGCCAGGGGCGACTCCTCGGAGCGGCGCGGCCGATCCTGACGCGACAGGTCGTCTCGGGCCGACCGCCGGTGGCGGAATCAGGCCAGGTTCCGAGTTAGACTTGGTTCAATGAAGAGACTGACAGCCGTCGGTTTTCTGGTGCTGTTTCTACAGGCTGGACTGTTACCGGCTCAGGAGTCCGCTTTGGTGGTCGAGAAGGGGAGCCTGGCTCGCCGGCAGCTGGTTGCGGTCGGCCGCGATCTCGTGATCGACGGCGACGCCCTCGACGATGTCGCGGCGGTCAATGGCTCGGTTCGGGTCAACGGCACGGCCCGAGGTGACGTCATTGTGCTCGGAGGTGACGTTACGGTTGCCGATCAGGCGCGGGTCGATGGCGATATCTTTGTTCTCGGCGGCCGGTTGACGGCGGAAGCGGGCTCGATCATCGGCGGGCGCTCGGTATCGTATCCGTCCGTTAGCGGCGCCTGGCTGGTTCTCCTCGAAGGCCCCAGCCTCGGGTTGTCGGCGTTTTCGAGAGTGATTCTGGGGGCCAAACTGGCGCTGCTCGCCGCCTGGCTCCTATGGGCGGTTTTGATCATGGCTTCGAGTGGCCGAGAGGTTCTGAGTGCGTCTTCCGCGGTGGCTGCCGAGCCTCTGCGAATGTTTCTCATCGGACTGGGCACCGTCTTGACCTTGTTTCTCACAGCGCTGTTCTTCAGCGCGCTGGCCTCGTCGATCATGGGGGTCCCACTCCTGTTCCTGGTTGTGATGTCGATGCTGTTGTTCAAGCTCTGGGGGAGTGTCGCGGTCTTCCACGCGGCGGGAGCATGGATCACGCGACGGCTGCACCGCCGCTGGAATCCGCTCAACGCGGCTATCCTCGGGCTTCTGACGTTGGGCGCGGTCAAGCTCGTGCCCTGGTTGGGCACCTGGACATGGACCGTCGTCACCCTCTTGGGCGTAGGCTGTGCGATCGGTACCAAGTTCGGGCGACGCGAGCCCTGGTTCGATCCAGCCTTGCCGGACTCGGCTTGACCCCCCAACTGCGTTGCCGTAATCTCGGCGCGTTGCTGGAGAACGGCTTCTTTCGTCGAAGACCCGACCGGGGAACCGCTTCTCGACACATTTCCCCAGCTGAAAACCCGACCGAGAGCTGATGTTCTGCCAGGCCTGTGGAGCGCTGAATCGCGAAGAAGAGGAGTACTGCGCCCGCTGTCACCAGAAGCTGCTGGTGCTTTCGGGGCAGGGTGCCGAGGTCCCCTCGGACTTCGAAGAGTCTTCACCGGAGGAGGATTTCTCCTTCGACGAGCACCTGCTCGAGCGGATTTCGATCCTCGAAGAGGCGGTCAAGCGATCGGCGGTGACGATTCGCGAGTTGATGATGGCGCTCAATAAGCAGGAGCGCAGCATCGTAGTCAACCAAACCGGCGTATCCGCGCTGCGTGAGCTTTTGGAGAAGAAGCGAATCGTCGATACGGAGGAGTGGAACGATCTCTGGCAGTCCCGCATGGACTACCAGCTGCTCGCCCTCGAAAAGCGCGAGCGCTTCGTCGAGGTCAAGGGTCGGATGGCGGCCCTTTTCACCGGTAAGCGCCGCAAGCTGTTCGTCGAGCTTCTGGACGACGCCGAGTACGCTCTCTTCGGGTTCGACGTCGATCGCGCGCTCAAGGCTCTGGAGGCCGCGTACCGGTTGGACAAGCAGAACTACGAGCTTGGTTATTTCATCGGTGAGACCTACTTCAACGACGGCGAGACCGAGCGGGCCCTGGCCTACTTCAAACAGGTCCTGACCGCCGCTCCCGACCACTATGAAGGTCTTGTCTACACCGGCGTGATCCAGCATGAGCGAGGCGACGCCGAAAGCGCCGAGACCTTGCTGCAACGCGCACTGGCACTCCATCCGGACTCGTTTCTGCCGTCCTTCAGTCTCGGGGCGGTGTTTGCCGCGCGCGGCAATCTGGCGAGCGCCGCGACGCTTCTCGAACGAGCCGTGGCTCTCGATCCGGTACCGGAGGCGCTGTTCCTACTGGGCAGTTGCTACTACGAGATGGGGAAACTGACTCGAGCGGCGCGATCGCTGGAGGAGACCGTCAGGCGGGATCCGGCTCACGAAGAGGCTCATCACCTGCTCGGTCTGGCCTATTTGGATCGAGGCTGGCACCAGAAGGCACTCGATTCCTTTCGGCGCGCTCAGAGACTCAACCCCAAGAAGCTCCGCTATGAAGATTTGATTCGTTATCTCTCTGGCCACCGGGAGTCGCCCCTGCCGGAGATCTCCGAGAAGGCGCGCGGTTGGCTCGACAAGGCCGCACAAGCGAGCGCGCGTTCGCGGCCCGATCGTGTTCTGTCCTGCTATCGCCGGGCGCTGGACGTAGAGCCCGACAATCCGACGCTGCTGATCAATTTTGCCCTGGTTTGCCTGGAGCACAAGCGCTCGAAGGACAGCGAGCTGGCGACTCGGCGTCTGCTCGAGCTCGAGCCGAACGAGATGCTCAAGGCGACCGCCTGCGCGACCCTGATCGAGGCGCTTCGGGCCGAAGGTCGCTTTCGCGAGGGCTTCAGGGTCGGAAACCGTTTGCTCGAAGAGGGTTCGTCGAGCTTTGCCCGAGCCATTGCATACTACGAAATGGCGTTCTCGCTGGCCGAGATGGAGGAAGATCTCGATGAGGCCCTGGAGCTTGCTCGCCGTTCGCTCGACTCTTCACCGGAAGAGCTGCGCCAGTTCCCGCTGGCGGCGCTCGGTTGGGTGCACTACAAGCGCGACGAGTTCGAGGAGGCTGTGGACTTCTTGACGCGATCGAGTGAGCTGGACCCGTCGGCGCCGACCTTGACCCATCTGGGAATGGCGTTACTGGCGGCGGGTGACGAGGAAGAGGCGAAGCAGGTTCTGGCGCGAGCCCGCGAGGCAGAGGGAAGGGGGATGTCGGTGCAGCAGAAGATGATGGAGTGCATGAAGGACACGAATCGCGTTCTCGAGCGGGTGCAAGAAAAAGAACGCCAATAGTCATGCGCTGGAGTCAGTTCTATCTGTTTACGACCCGCGAGGTTCCCAAGGACGCCGAAGTGGTGAGCCATCAGATGATGGTGCGCGCCGGCATGATTCGCAGGGCGGCCGCCGGGATCTATAGCTACCTGCCCCTGGGTTGGAGAAGTCTCTCCAAGCTGATGGCCATTGTTCGTCGGGAGCTCAACGCCGCTGGCAGCGTGGAGCTGACAATGCCCGCCATCCAGCCGGCCGAGCTCTGGCGGGAGTCGGGACGCTGGGTGCAGTACGGTAGAGAGCTGCTGCGGATGGACGACCGCCACGCCCGCGAGTTTTGTTTCGGGCCGACTCATGAAGAGATCATCACCGACATCGTGCGCAAAGACGTGACCAGCTATCGTCAGCTGCCGGTGAATCTCTATCAGATTCAGGTCAAGTTTCGCGACGAGATCCGGCCGCGCTTCGGTTTGATGCGGGGCCGCGAGTTCCTGATGAAGGACGCCTATTCGTTTCACACGACTCCGGCGAGCCTGGAAGAAGCCTATGAGGCCATGGGCGGTGCCTACGAGCGTATCTTTCGGGCGTGCGGGCTCGACTTCATCAGGGTCGAGGCGGATTCGGGAACGATCGGTGGTTCCGCTTCGCACGAGTTCATGGTCGTGGCCGACACCGGTGAGAGCCTGGTTCTGCGATGCGCCGAGTGCGGCTACGCCGCCAACCAGGAGAAGGCGGAGACGGCGGGTCTGGTGAGATCCCCGAAGGAAGAACCGGCCGAGGAGGCCCGTGTGGAGGAAACCCCCGGAAAAACCACGGTCGAGGAAGTCGCCGCCTTCCTTGGCGTGGAGCCCGAGCGAATCGTCAAGACGATCATCTATCGCACCGAAGAAGGTCCGGTCGCGGCGTTGGTTCGCGGAGACCGGGAAGTCAACTCGATCAAGCTCAAGAATCTACTGGACGTGCAGGAGCTGGAGCTGGCGGACGAGGCCATGGTTGAAGAGGTCAGCGGCGCGCCGGTGGGCTTCGCCGGTCCCATCGGCTTGGAGAGAGCGCGATTGGTCGCCGACAAGTCGGTCGAGGGCATCGGCAACTTCGTGTGCGGGGCAAATCAGGCCGACGCCCATTGGGTGGGCGCCAACTTTGGCAAGGACGTGCGCCTCGACGAGTTCCACGATCTGCTGCTGGTCGAGGGCGGCGACCCCTGTCCCAACTGCGATCGAGATCTCCTGATCTCTCACGGCATAGAAGTCGGGCATATTTTCAAGCTGGGCACGAAATACTCCGAGCCGATGGGTTGCACTTACCTCGACGATCAGGGCGAGAGCCATCCGATGGTCATGGGGTGCTACGGGCTGGGCATCGGACGGACCGTGGCGGCGGCCATCGAGCAGAACCACGATGACAGGGGCATCATCTGGCCCCTTCCGCTGGCCCCGTTCGAGGCACTGGTGGTGCCGCTCAACATGAACGACGATGAGGTCGTTCAGACCGCGGGAAGAATCTACGAGGCCTTGCTCGAAAAGGGGGTAGACGCCCTGCTCGACGATCGCCAGGAGCGGCCCGGTGTCAAGTTCAACGATGCCGATTTGATCGGCGTGCCGATTCGCGTCGTGGTGGGCTCCAAGTCGCTGGCCAATGACCAGTGCGAGGTTTCACTGAGACGAGACGGCGAGAAGAAGCTGGTGGCGCTGGCGAGCGCCGTGGACGCGGTTCTCGACGCGATTCTGAGCGAGTCGCCCTCCTGAAGCCTCACTTGGTTTCGCCGGCAGCCGTGGTGACGTCGGCGCGACTCACCTCGAGGGCATGGATGCGGTTGCCTCGAACCTCGGCAACTCTCAGCTCGAGCGGACCCAATCGCACCGTGTCGCCGGACTCTGGGCGGCGCCCCAGTTCGGATAGTACGACGCCGGCCACGGTGTCTTCGTCCCGCTCACTGAACTCGACGTCGAGAGCCTGTTCCAGGTCTTCGACCAGCGTCGATCCCGCGACCGCGTAGCCGCCGCCGGGAATCTCTACGATCTCGGGTGTTTCGAGATCGAACTCGTCCTGGATCTCGCCGACAATCTCCTCGATCACGTTCTCGAGGCTGACGATGCCACTCACGCCGCCGTACTCGTCGAGGACGGCGGCGAGATGGACCTTCTTGGTGCGCATGCGTCGCAGAAGACGATCGAGCGGAAAAGTCTCGGGCACGAAGAGGATCTCGCGCTGGACCTCGGTCAGGGAGCTCGGCGTCGGGACGGCCCGAAAGACGTCCTTGATGTGGATCAGGCCAAGGATGTGATCCAGGTCGCCGTCGCAGAGGGGGAATCGGGTGTGGCCGGTTCTTCTCGCGAGCTCGATGTTCTCTGCGACCGAGCGCTGGGTGGACATGTAGGCGACATCCCTGCGCGGCACCATGATCTTGCGCGCCGGCATGGCCGAGAACGTGAAGACGTTGTCCAGAATACGCCGCTTCTGGCGAGTGAGACGGTCGTTCGCCGTCGATGCCAGCAGCAGTCGGAGCTCCTCTTCGTCGTGGCTGATCTCCTCGCCGTGCAGCGGTTCGACGCCGAAGAGCCTCAAGATCCAGTTGGCCGCGTGGTTCAGAATCCAGATCGCCGGGTAGGTCGCCTTGTAGAACAGGAACAGCGGAACCGCGATCCAAAGGCCGGTAGGTTTGGGCTTTCTGATGGCGAGCGACTTGGGCGCCACCTCGCCCAGGACGATGTGAAGGACGGTGATAACCAGAAACGCGGCCCCGAGGCTCACCGAATGGACCAGCGCCGGTGTGGCGCCGGGGAGCTTGGTCACCACCGGCTCGAGCAGCCATACGAACGCCGGCTCGCCGATCCAGCCTAGCGCCAGGCTTGCCAGGGTAATGCCGAGTTGAGTCGCCGAAAGGTAAGCGTCGAGGTGGCCGAGCATGTGCTTGGCCACTTTCGCGCGGCGCTCGCCTCTGCGAACGTCCGGCGCCAGCTGGGTCGGCCTGAGCTTGACCAGCGCGAATTCGGCGGCGACGAAGAAGCCGTTGAGCAGGACCAGAAAGAGCCCGAGTGTCAGGCCCAGCCAGGGATTCAGTTCAAGCGAGCCGGGCAGCCCGCTGGCGACGAGCAAGACCGAGCTCACCGGCTACCGAGTGACCGGCTGTTCACCGTGTCTGGCGTTGGACTGGGATCAGGGGGGTCGGAGTCGGGTTCCATGCGAACGGCGGGAGCTTAGCACAGCAAATACTTGCCGGATTGCCAGCACCGGGCGCGTTGTCGGCGGCTGGGATGTTCCTACGGGCCGGCGGCCAATTGACAGTGGACGAGTGCGGTTGTAAGTTCTCCTGGCTCGGGTGGTGGTCGATGCGCGCTCGGGGCTAATGTTTCTGGCATCGACGGGGGTTCTTAGGCCCGTAGCTCAGCTGGTTAGAGCGCTACGTTGACATCGTAGAGGTCAGCGGTTCGAGTCCGCGCGGGCCTACCACTTTCAAGAAACTCGGGAACAGGTACCAGATTCGAACGTGAACGGCTTTCTGCTCCCAGGACGACTAGGCGCTT
>JAAENP010000003.1 GCA_024224155.1 bacterium | reverse complement strand
ATGGCAGATGAACGCGGTCGGTGCGTCGCCCGGCAGCAACGCCTCGTGCCCGGGGGGAGTACTCTCGGTTCGCTTCTGGATTCGCCGGCGTAGCTCCTTCGCGAAGCCCTGTGCTTCCATCTCGAAGAAGGAGATCTTGTGGCCTTCCTGGGGACTGGTCAGATCCGGTTTACAGATCAGCCGTAGCGGGAGACTGTGTGGAGGAGTGATGCGGGGGCGGTATCGGAAATAGAGGGAAGTCGTCAGGGCCGCGATTTGGGATGATGTGTTTGCGAAAACGAAACATCCTGGAGAAGCCCATGACTGGACTACACCGCACGCCCCTGACGACGTCCCAGAAGGTGGAGTGTGCCGCACAGGCGCTGGCAGGCCAAGACATGCACGGCTCGGTGAGCGCGGTCGGTCGCGAGTTCAACATTTCTCGCCCGACGGTGTACGAAGTGCGTGGGGCGGTGAGCGAGGTGCTCACGGAGTACTTTGCCGAGCCCGGGCGCGGTTCGGTGCGCGTCGAGGTCGACGAGGCGCAGCTACACCGAACGGTGGTGGCGCTGCGGGCGATGGCGCCGAACGCGATCCGCCCGATCGAGGAGCTGTTGCCGATCTTGTATCCGGGCGTACGCCTGTCGTACGGGACCATCCAGTCGATGCTGGTGCGCGCGGAAGCCAAGGCACGGGAGTTCAACGCGAGCGCGGATATGTCGGGGGTGGAAGCCGGTGCGCTGGACGAGATGTTCTCTCAGGGTGATCCGGTGCTGGCGGGAGTGGATCTGGACGGCGGATACCTGTTCGCATTGGAGTTGCGCGCGACGCGTAGTGGTGCGGACTGGGCGCAGGTGTTGAGTCAATCCAAGGCTCAGGGATTGGACTTGTCGGTGGTGGTCAAGGACGCGGCGAAGGGGATCGAGGCCGGGGTGCACCAGGTGTTCCCCGAGGCCGAGCAACGTGACGACTGTTTCCACGCGCTGTACGAGGCGAACAAGGTGCGTCGCCGGCTCGAGCAACGCGCCTACGCAGCCATCGCGCGCGAGGCCGAGGCACAACAACGGCTCCAGCGCATCCGCGCCCGCGAGACCAAGCGCCGTACCAGTCAACGGCGCAAGATTGCCTGGCAGGCGCGCCGCTGCGAGCAAGCCATTGGCCGCTACGACAAATTCGAAGCGGCGATGCACCAGCTGCGCGAGGCGCTGGAGTGCGTCGATCTCGTACGCGGCGAGCTACGCAGCGCCGAGCAGGTACGTCGGCT
>JAAENP010000002.1 GCA_024224155.1 bacterium | reverse complement strand
CGCGCGAACCCCGAAGGGGTTCCATCCCATGGCTCAGGTCTTGGCGGATGTCTGGAGCATCAGCGGAGGATCGTCACCCAGTGGGTCAGGCGGCCCCCGTCGTCCCGCACCGGATCGATGCGCCACTCCATGGAAAAGGCGGCGCCGCCTTTGCGGTAGGTGGTCAGGTCGCCGACGAACGATTTACCCTCTTTCTGGGCCTTGCGTAGGTGACCGAGCGTGATCTGGCTGGTCCTCAGCCCGTTGAGGATGTCGGGGGACTCGCCGAGAAGCTCCTCTTCCGAGTAGCCGGTCAGCCGCTGAAACGCGGAGTTGGCGAAAACGAACCTGCGATCCTCCGGGTCGGCGGTGGTGAAAGCCACCGGCAGGACCGCCTGCTCCATCGCCGCCTGGTGCAGTCGCAGCGATTCTTCCATCCGCTTGCGGTCGCTGATGTCGGTGATGGTCCCGACGTAGCCCTCGACCTCGCCATCGATTTCGGGCTTGGCGAGAGCGTAGCCCCAGACCACCTTGCCGTCGGCGTGCCGAAACCGATACTCGGAGGAGAAATCGCGTCCCGCGGCGACCGCCTCACTCCACTGTGCGAGCACGCGTTGGCTGTCCTCGGGATCCAGGCCCCGGGTCCAACCGTCGGCCACGGCCTCTTCGGCGGCGAGCCCGGCGATCTCGCACCAGCGCTGGTTGACGTAGCGATAGCGGCCGCCGGCGTCCGCGTGGTAGATCCCCACCGGAGAGATCTCCGCCAGGGTCCGGTAGCGCCGCTCGCTTTTCGCCAGCGCTTCCTTCATCCATCGCCGGGAGGCCCGGTGGACCTGGCGCAGCAGCTCCTCGGGCTCGGAGGATTTTTCCAGGTAGGCGAAGGCTCCGAGGTTGACCGAGTCCTTGGCGGAATCGAACGAACCGTAAGCGGTATAGAGGATCACCTGGACCTTGTCGTCGGCGGCGCGGATCCACTCGAGGATCTGGGTACCGGGCTGATCGGGCAGGCGAAGGTCGAGGATGGCCACCGAGAGCTCCTGCCGGCCGATGATCTCGGAGGCCTCCTTGGCGCTGGCGCAGGCCAGGATGGTGAATCCTTCGTCCTCCAGGATCTCGCACAGCGCCTCCCGCTGGTCGGCATTGTCTTCGACGACCAGGATGCTGGAGATCTCTTCCACCAGGGGCTGTGCCGGCATCGCCTCCTCCTCTCGCTACACGCGATCCTCGGATCGCTTGCCGGGGCGCATGCTCACCGGGCCGCCGTCTCGCGCCACCGGCAGCAGCAACCGGAAAACCGATCCTCTGCCAGGGAGACTATCGCATTCGATCCGTCCCCTGTTGGAACGGGCGTAGCGTTGCGACAGCGACAGCCCGAGACCGATGCCGTTCGCCCTGGTGGTAAAGAGCGGCTCGAAGACCTTGGCGAGGTGCTCCTCGGGGATCCCCTCGCCGGTATCGATGACCGAGACCGCCGCCTGGTCGCCGGCGCGTGCGCACTCCAGCCTCAGGGTGCCACCGCCGGGCATCGCCTGCACCGCGTTG
>JAAENP010000001.1 GCA_024224155.1 bacterium | reverse complement strand
CTACGCCCTCGCTGCCACAACCCCCGCGGCGGACTGCTATGCTCTCACCGACAGTCCCTTCCAGCTCTGGCACCACCTGAAGACGTCGCTACCTGTCAACTTCCACACACCCCTCTGGCCTGGGGTTAACAGAGGCCTGGGCTCCCAACTATGGACAAGAGCCAGAGCGGACTTCTTGCACCAGTGGAGCGGGTCGCCACTGAGCGGGCTTTGGCACACACGCGCGGCGGCGTTCGTGGACAGCTTGAAAAGAGCCCGCGCAATCGACACCACCGGGGTCTCCGGGCCTGCCGCGAGCAAGGAGAACGCAACCATCCTCTCCAGAATCGGATCGGACAGGCTCATCGTAGCTGACGAGCACCTCTCGAAAAAACTCGACGAGTCCCCGCAGAACCAGCTGTCCAGCAGCGCCCTCGCGTCGGAGATGTACGTGCTGCTGCCCGACCTGCAGGCATGCAAAAGGGACTGGCAGTATGAGCTCGGTAGCCCGGGCTTTTTCTCGTGCCTCCTGCTAATGCGTCTCAATCCTCTGCGAGAGCAGAGGGCTGAGGCAGGAAAGGTCGCCCTCTACAGCCTCTGCAGCGACAGCTCGGGTGCCCAGATGATCAAATGGGACCGCCTCAGCTCTGCGAAACAGCTCGCGGAGCCCGTCTTCAAGAAGCCGCGGCTGGGCCTGAGTGAGTGAGAGACGCCTCCGCCAGCATCCGCCCCCGCCCAACCTCCCGCCCCGCGGCGGTGTTTTTTTCTCACCGAATGCTGCCGCGCACCTGCGAGTCACGTGTGGAAAAAGCACACGCAGTCCCTTAGAGCAGCTGCCTTCTGCTACGCGACAACAGCAACCAGCGACGCCTGCCTCTCACACAGAAGCCCGTCCGCTGCCTCCCGTTGTTTGCTGTGATGATGCTTCTTTTCTTGTTGTTGTTGGTATCTACGCGTGGCTTTTAGAACTGTTGTTATCCTTTTTGTCCTCTCTACGAGAAGCTTTCCTCCCTACGCTTCCTGCCGCGGAGACCTTATCTGCAATGGACGACACTTTCGGAGACCTCGAGCAGCAACGGCAGGAAGTGGCAGCACAGCTGCGACGGCTCTCGGGGCGCATCAAGGCGAAAAAGCGCCGCATGCGTTCTCAGCGTGCCCGGGGCCTAGTGCGGTGTCTCACTTCTGAAATGATCCACTTCATGATGACGCTCCTCCTTGTGAGCGACGGCGACACGGCGCCGGTTCTGGAGTGGCTCCGCCGCAAGGCCGCCGGTGGCAAGATCGAGCGGCGCGCCCTGGCGCGGATCACGGCCGAGCAACTCCGAGACGACGTCGACGGCTTATCCCCGGCTTCCCGGGCGAGCTACCTCACGACGGCGGTGCCCGAAACAAGATGTCGTCTGCACCGCGTCTACAGCTTCCTTTGCGAGTTTCGACTCTTCCTCTGGGTTGTGGGCCTCAACGTTGAGAAAGGCGTCGCGCCGAGCACCGTGGACCTCTGCCGGCGCTTCCTCGAGACGTGGCCTGCAGATGGCGTGGCGGGCGTTCCCGCCCCGCGCCTTGCGGCTCTCATGGCCAGGCCGGTCTCGGCGCGCATGTGGGCTGTGCGGTGGCGCCGTCGCTGGGGCATTCGCCACGGGAAGCCACGCATCAGGACGACGGTCGGAGAACCCGAAGTTTGCGACAAGGTCGCCCGGTAGGTCTAGATTTTCCCGTCCCCGCGGGCCGGTTTTTGGAAGCAAGTTTGGAGCCCGAATTTGGCAGCAGGAACTGTCTTCCCTTGGACGTTCTTATTCGGGCGGATGACCTCATGGGGTAGCCCGGCTGGGAATACACTTTTGGCTCCCAAAACGCGTCCAAAGCAGCTGCTGCCACGAGGCCCAAACTTTCTGGAATTGGGTCAACTTCCTGGCGTCGCAAGTGGTGCCTCCCAAGCGCCCGCTGTGGATCAATACGGATGAGACCTCGGTGCTGTACACGTTCGGCGGGCAGCGGGGCAACGTGGTCCGGAAGCGGCGGCGACCCGAAGGAGCGCCGGAGCCAGTGGAGCGCCTGCGGCGAGGCGAGCAGAGGGCGGCGGTGACATATGTTGCCTTCATATGTACGAACGCTGCAGTGCAGCAGTGCCTGCCACAGATACTGCTCGGGAACAAGCACGTCTTCACACAGCGCCTGCTCAGAGCGGTCGGCGGCGAGGCGCCGGCGGGCCTGGAAATCTGGGCCGAGGAGTCATCCTGGATGAACACGGGCCTCCTTGAGCGCACATTGCGGCTTCTCGGGAAGAAGCTCGAAGAGCACAAGGCGGACTGGCAGCCTATACTGCTCCTGGACTGCGCGCCACAACACATCCACTGGAAAATCGCGAACACCGCCACACGAGCCGGCATCTGGCTATGCTACATACCGGCGAAGCTAACCTGGCTACTACAACCGTGCGACACCCACCTGTTCGCGGAGCTGAAGAGAAAGCTCCGTCGCGAGTACACCAGGATGCGTATGGGGACCGCAGACGGACGCCTCGACGCCGAGGGGTGGCTTCGCATGCTCTTCCACGTGAT